>NZ_JBHSGT010000053.1:0-2844 GCF_042654605.1 Enterococcus eurekensis | reverse complement strand
ACGCTTCTCCTATTGACTATCGAACGACTTGGGAGAAGAAACAACAACACACACGATTAGCCCAAGTCGTTCGTCTATCGGTCGGCATAATCGCCAAAACAGGATGAGTTCAAGACGGAAAGGGCGCACTTTCCCTTGTAGTCTTGAGGTCAGGCTGTTAGATTACACAAGCCGATTGATAGATGAATGAGGATCCCTTATTCGGATGAGGGAGGCAAATAAATCACGCACTTGAACCATTATACACCTTATAAAATTTGTTTAAAAAAGTGTTGACAGACCAAAGATTCCTACTAAAATAAAAAGGGTGCTCCTTTTGTTAATAACAGGTGGTATTATAGCTATAGTTATTATATCAAATATGAGAACATCTAAGACTCTCTTAGATGTATTCTATGCTTATTTTGCAGGACCAGTAGTTTTACTATCTGAATGGAAACATAATGTAGATGTATCCGGGATATGGAGCTATGGATTTAGCTTTTTATATCCAATTTCGTATGTAATTAATATGATTTTCGGACTTCTAAATATAGATTTAGAATTCTTTAAAAATGTTGTTATTTGGCAGGGAAATCCTCAAAAATACTGGATTCAAGCATTTCCAGACATGCCTATGAATGCATTTAGTACAATGTTTTATTTCTTTTACCAAGACCTAAGATATCTAGGTGTTATGCTGTTTTCATTTATATTTGGTGGAATATCGAGCAGTATTTATTATAAGGCATATGTTGAAAAAAGAATCAACTACTTGATGTTTTATTTATTGATAGTGAAAGCAATTGTAGGATCATTTATGATATGGCAGTTGGGAAGTACAAGTTTTTTTGTTAGTATATTGATGATGTGGCTATGTCTAGATAATAGAAACACAAAATACAATCGTATATATAGCTAGCTAGAATCTAATAAAATGGGTATAATTTTTTGTATAATAACTTAAATTTAAAGGAGTCTGTATGAAAATAAGTGTTGTAGTTCCAGTTTATAATGTGCAAGAGTATTTAGTAAAATGTTTAGAAAGCATAGTTAATCAAACGTATTCTGAATTAGAAATAATTCTGATAAACGATGGTTCTACTGATGATTCAGGAAGGATTTGTGATGACTATGCGGCTATGGATAAAAGAATTAAGGTTATACACCAAGAAAACGGAGGATTATCAGCTGCTCGAAATACGGGAATAAAAATTGCAACTAGTGAGTGGATTACGTTTATTGATTCAGATGATTATGTCGCGGAAGATTACATTGAATATCTTATTTGTTTGGCACTTAATAACGATGCCGATGTCTCAATTGGGACATACACCTACGTCACTAAAAGCAAGGAAATAGATAAAGGTACCGGCGAAGTCTCAATTATGGACAACAAAACTGCAATTCGTCGAATGCTTTTAGATCAAGGTTTTGATATGGGAGCATGGGCAAAGATGTATAAAACTACATTTTTTGATGATAACTTATATCCTGTTGGTAAATTATATGAAGATTCATTTACAACTTATCGAGTAGTTTCTAAAGCACAGAAAGTAGCTTTTGGTTCAAAGTCAATTTACTATTACATAAATAGGGAAGACTCAATAGTAAATAGAGTATTTAATGAAAGAAAACTTGAATTAATTGAAATGAATAAATTAAATGAAAATTTTATTAGAGAAAATTTTCCAAGTTTGTTAGGGGAAGCTAAAAGGAGAGTTTTATGGTCATACTTTAGTACTTTAAATCAAGTATTATCAACTGATAATTCTCATATTATAGAAAAATATAGTCCTGATCTAATAAATTATATTATTACTGAGGGGAAATTTATTGTTAGAAAAAAATATGTTCCTTTAAGAGATAAAATAGCTTATCTATCATTAAAGTATTTGGGAGTAACTAAGTATAAACAATTTTGGAGTTTTTATTTAAAAATAAAAAAATAAGTGAGGAAATCAATTAAAACAGCTACAATAACACTACATTCTGCACACAACAATGGCTCATTTTTACAAGCATTTGCATTACAAAAAGCTATTGGTAATTTAGGCTATATGAATGAAATTATTAATTTTATTCCGAAGGCACAATATTCATTATATCAAAATATTATATTTAAAGAATGGTCTGTTAAAGGTGCAGTTAAAGGGAGTCTCAATCTACCACACTATAGGGAGTGGATAGGTTACACTTAGCTAGACAGAAAAGATAAGGTGTGTGATAATACGTAAGCAATCACACAGGAGGAATCTTATCATGTCAACTCGTAGAAAACGCCGGACGTTTACAGATGAATTTAAAAAGCAGTTAGTCGATTTACACAAAGCAGGTAAACCAAGAAAAGACATTATTGAAGAGTATGAATTAACCCCTTCATCATTCGATAAATGGGTCCAACGGTTCAATCAAACAGGCTCATTCAAAGAAAAAGATAATCTCACCCCTGAACAAAAAGAACTAGACCAGTTGAGAAAAGAAAATGCTCAACTCCAAATGGAGAATGATATTTTAAAGCAAGCGGCGCTGATATTCGGGCGAAAGTCGAAGTAATTAAAAACAATAAACATAAGTATTCTATATCAGCGATGTGCCGTGCCCTTAAGATCAGTAGAGGATCTTACTATTACGAAGTGAAAAAACGAACCAGTGAGGCTGAGCTTGAACAAGCCATCGTTGAATAGTTCGCAAAGAGTAAAAATACCTACGGTACACGCAAACTGAAACCCGTGCTTGAGAAACGCGGCTTCACTGTCTCACGTCGACGAATTGGTCGCATCATGAAAAAATTCCACTTGGTGTCCAAGTATAATAGACGGTCTTACAAACCGCAAAAGACGGGCGTCAATCAGGCAAAGATTG
>NZ_JBHSGT010000052.1:0-56587 GCF_042654605.1 Enterococcus eurekensis | reverse complement strand
AAAGTAATTGTAAGCTGCCGTGAGGCAGTTTCACATGGTTTTAATTAAAAGTATGAATTATTCAGGATTGAGCCTTAATTCTCAATTAAAAGAGACCTATCAACTTTATCAAGACTTACTTTATTGTTCGAAGAAAAACGATTATGAAGGGTTTAAAGACCTTATTTTGATGACGAAAAAACACGAGCTTTCACCTAGTATGGAGACGTCCATTCTTACCTTAAAGAAACACCTACCACGAATTAAAAATACTTTCCAATCTACCTTAAGCAACGGTTCTTTGGAAGGTTCAATTAATAAAATCAAGCTGATTAAACGAATTGCTTATGGTTACAGAAATTTTTATAATTATCGCGATCGTATTCTATTAAGTTTTTCGGATAAAAAAATAGGCAACGAAAACGCCATGGTTTTCGCTGCCTAGATAACAGTTCATTTTAACAAAATATTAGTCATCCACATCATTTGACACAGAGCCTTTTCTTTAAGATAAGCTAGGGCGTTTCTTTCTCATCTTCTTTATCTTCAGGTTTCGTCTCTTCTTTTTCGTTTTCTTTTTCTTCCTCTTTTTTATCGTCTTTGTTTTCTTCTTTTTTCGGCGTTTCTGGTTTTGGCTTAGGTTTCGGTTTAGGAACAACTTTACGCCAGTAATCAGCGTAGTTAGCATCTGTACCACCAATTCCAAAACGGAAACTTAAATCAGCTGGACCATTTTTAGCCCAATAAGAAGTAACGGTTTCACTAGGGGAATTAAATGTAATATTATCAATGGTCATCGTTCCACCTGGTTTGACTCCAGTAAATTTAGAAACAGTATCTTGACGAACGCTAGGATCGATCTTAAAGCTTTGACCTGCACCCATAATATCTGGTTTCGCTTGATAAATCGCATTGGCTAAGTAAGCCATATAAGTCGCGGTTCGTTGTCCAGCTCCTTCATCAGAGGGTTTGCTGTCTTCACGACCAGACCAGCTACTTAACGTAATGGTCGGGGTAGAAGCGACGAGCCAAGAGTCAACGTTAAAATCGGTTGTTCCGGTTTTGCCAATCCAATCTAAATTTCCTAGATTCCAATCAAGGTTACTTAATTGACTGGTAAAATTCGTCGTTAACCCACGATTTAATGCAGTCCGTAATAAATCAGTTGTAATAGAAGCTGCAGTTTTTGAAAAGACTTTAACAGGCTGGGCTTCATGTTGGTAATATGCTTTACCTTCAGAATCGACAATCGATTCAATGACGTAGCCTTCGTGATAGACACCATTATTGGCAATCGTTTGGAAGCCATTGGTTTGTTGTAAAGTGGTAACTTCAGCAACACCTAAAGGAGCCGATTCATATTGCCATGTTGATACATTTGGATAATTCATTTTTGATAAATATTGGTCATATACAGCAGAGGGAGAACCCATGAAATCCCAAAGCGCTTGATAAATATGATAAGCTGGAATGTTATCAGATTGATCGAGTGCTTCACGAACTGTCCGGAACGTTTTTGAACCAGTATTTATTGCGTTTACGATTGGTTTTCCAGCATCTGCGCCATTTTTCCAATTGGTTGGGTAGTCAGAAACACGTGTCTCAGAACCGATAATGCCTTGATCAATAGCCGGAGCGTAAACTAAAGCGGGTTTAATCGCAGAACCAGCTTGACGATGGGAACTAAAAGCATGGTTATAAGGGTTATTTTTGTATTCACGACCGCCGACAAAGCCAATAACTTTCCCAGTTTTGTTATCCATTAGGACGTTTCCGACTTCGATTCTTGCACCAGACCAATTATCTAGATAAGAACCATAGTCGGCCACAGCTTTTTGCATTGCATTGTAAACAGTTTTATCAATCGTTGATTTGATTATATAACCGCCATTGGCCAATTTAGTAAGGGCTTTGTCCATATAAAGTAAATTTGTTTCTTCTTCGGCAAATTTTTCAGCGGTTATCTTATCCTCATCAGCTAGTTTTTTTGAAACAATTTTAGAAGCCTCAGCCATAATTGCTTGGTAGAGATAGTCTTGTGTATTTTTAGTGGCAGATTCTTGTTTTCTAAAATCAGCTACTAGGTCATAGGCAAGTGCCTCTTCGTATTCTTTTTTAGAAATATCATGATTACGATACATACTAAAAAGGATAAAATCTTTTCGTTTTAAGCCATATGATAGGTCAGATTCTTCTTTTAATGCTCCGGTATTTGTAAAAGGACTGTAAACAATGGGACTCTGTGGTAATCCCGCAATAAAGGCCGCTTGCGGTAAATTCACTTTATCGGGTTGCAATCCAAAGATACCTAAAGTGGCTTCTTTGACACCAGCAATATTTTGCCCACGGTTATTACGCCCGAAAGGAGAGACATTTAGATACATCGTAATAATCTCTTCTTTAGAAAAATGTTTTTCAATTTCAGTTGCCAAAATTAATTCATTGGCTTTTCGTTCAAAAGTGGTTTCGTTTGTTAAGATTTGTTGTTTAACAAGTTGTTGCGTTAGGGTTGAACCACCACTACTCCCAAAACCCGTTACCTCAGAAGCAAGCGCCCGTAAAACTGCTTTTGGCACAATACCATTATGCTCATAGAAATATTCATCTTCGGTTGCTACGATGGCTGTCATGATTAGTGGTGAAATTTCTTCATGCTTAACATTGGTTCGTAATAAATCGGATTGAATTGTTGAAACAAGACTATTATCAGCATAAACGATTTTCGATGTTTGTGTTAAATCGCCTAAATCTTGTTGAAATTCTTTTTTATTAGGTAGCTTAATATCTTCAACGAGATAGGTGAAATATCCAATACCAATTCCAGCGCCTAATGCACCAGCAAATAATAGTAAAGACACACCGACTAGAAGAACAGAGTAAACGACCCGGAGTCCAACGTTTAAATAAAACCATCCAGGGGAAGAACTTTTGAATTTTTTTGTTGGTTTCGGCAAATTTGTCACCTCAGTTTTTAAAATTTGAATCCCTACTATTATAACAAAAAATAAATCGAATAGATATAATTGTGCCAAATTTACGAAAGAGCCTTTTCTTTCAAGATGTTTTCAGTTACTATTATCAATGAACATCAATTGTTGGGAGGAAAAAAAATGCAATCAGGTTTTTTTCAAGAATTAAAAGATCGTGGACTGATTCATCAAACAACCGATGAAGTCGCACTAGAGAAACAATTAAATGACGAGTCAGTTAAACTGTATGTGGGATTTGATCCGACAGCCGATAGTTTACACATAGGACATTTATTACCTGTTTTAATGTTACGTCGTTTTCAACAAAATGGTCATGTGCCAATTGCCTTGGTCGGCGGTGGAACAGGAATGATTGGAGATCCATCATTCAAAGATCAAGAGCGTCAGTTAAATACATTGGATACAGTGAAAAACTGGTCTGAAAGTATTAAAAATCAATTGTCACGTTTTATTGATTTTGATGATGCACAAAATCCGGCTATTATTGCTAATAACTACGATTGGTTAGGTAGTACGCTTTTAATCGATTTTTTACGTGATGTCGGAAAAAACTTTACTATTAACTATATGATGAGTAAAGAAAGTGTCAAACGTCGAATTGAGTCTGGTATTTCATATACAGAATTTGCTTATCAATTACTACAAGCTTACGATTTTGTAAAATTATACGAAGCACATGGTTGTTTACTACAACTTGGCGGAAGCGATCAGTGGGGGAATATTACTTCAGGAATCGAATTGTTACGTCGTGAAAAAGAAGTTCAAGGTTTTGGCTTAACAATGCCTTTAATTACAAAAGCTGACGGTACCAAATTCGGTAAAACAGAAGGAAATGCGGTTTGGTTAGATGCAACGAAAACGACACCATACGAATTCTACCAATTCTGGATTAACACTGATGATCGTGATGCCATTAAATTCTTGAAATATTTTACTTTCTTATCTTTAGATGAGATTGCAGCGATTGAAGCAGAATTTATTGCAGCACCAGAAAAACGTGTGGCTCAAAAAGCATTAGCTCAAGAAGTAACAACACTTGTCCATGGTAGCGAAGCTTACGAACAAGCTTTACGTATTTCAGAAGCACTATTTAGTGGTGAAATCAAAGGCTTGTCTGGCGAAGAAATCAAGCAAGGATTTAAAGGGGTCCCAACGTACACGTTTCAAGCAGACGATTCGTTAAATCTAGTTGAAGTCTTGATTAGCGCAAAAGTTGTAACATCAAAACGCCAAGCGCGCGAAGATATTCAAAATGGGGCCATTTATATTAATGGTGAACGTGTTCAAGATTTGACATATGAGATTAGCGACAGTGATAAAATCGATGGACACTCTACAGTGATTCGTCGCGGTAAGAAAAAATATTACTTATTACAGTTTTAATTAAAAAGTGGAATTAATAAAAGTTGAGGCACTGTCACCAAGACATTGCCTCTCTTTCACTTAGAGGATGAAAAAAGAGGAAGAGGAAATTTATGTCAGCAATTATTTGGCAGTCTGTTAGTTTATTTTTTATGATTTTTTTAGGTTTTATAATGAAACGAATTGGATTTTTAACCAAATCGGATGGTACGATGATTGCACAAATCATTATGAATGTCACGTTGCCAGCGGTGATTATTGTCAATTTTGCTACAATCACGATTGAAAAAACGTTGCTCTTATTTACGATTGGGGGTTTTTTGTGGTTTGTGTTGCAATTAACGATTGCTTTTTGCTACACGCGTCATCGTGAGCGAACATCAAAAGTTTTATTTTTATTTGGGACATCCGGGTTTAATATTGGCAATTTCACGTTACCTTTTGTTCAAAGTGTCGCTCCATTAGGTATTCCGCTCGTTTCAATGTTTGATGTCGGAAATAATTTGCTTTTATCAGGAGCAAATAAAATTATTGTCGACCGAATGATTGGGGATTCAAAAAAAATTAAAATTAAAAGCAGTTTGATTAAATTGGCCAAATCAGTACCATTTATGAGCTACTTAATTATGTTTATTATTCGCTATTTTGAATGGAGCTTGCCGGAATTTGTTTTAACTTTAGCTCAACCAGCGGCTGCTTCCAACGTTTTTTTATCGATGTTTATGATTGGTTTATATTTAGAGTTTCGTTTACCAAAGGATTCTATTAAGGAAGTCGTTGAAGTATTATTATTACGTTACGGATTAGGAGCGATCATGATCACATTAATTGCTTTTTCTCCACTTGATAATTTAACAAAATCAATGCTCAGTTTACTGGCATTAACACCGATTCCATTGTTTAGTATTATGTTGGCGGTTGTTTCAGGTGTGAAAGAAGAGGTCTTGGGTTTTGCTGCTTCAATCAGTTTTTTAGTCAGTTTGCCTTTGATGACTTTAGTTTTACTTATTTTCCATTGATAAGACAAGCAAAAGAATTGTTATTTTTGTAGCAATCCTTCATACTCAGAATTAGGATTATTTTTAGGAGGAAAATAGATGTTAATTGGATCACACGTATCGATGAGTGGGAAAAAAATGTTGTTAGGAGCGGCCGAAGAAGCGGCTAGCTATCAAGCGACTACTTTTATGATTTATACAGGAGCACCGCAAAATACGCGTCGCAAGGCTGTGGAAGAAATGAATATTGAAGCCGGTCTTGAATTTATGAAAGCCCACGGCATGAGTAATATGGTCGTTCATGCACCTTATATTATTAATTTAGGCAATACAATTAAACCAGAGAATTTTGGTTTTGCAACACAATTTTTAAGAGAAGAAATTATGCGTGCACAAGCACTTGGTGCGACACAAATCACAATGCATCCAGGTGCGCACGTTGGAGCAGGAGCTGATGCTGGGATTACTCAAATTATTAAAGGGTTAAATGAGGTCTTAACGAATGATCAAATTCCGCAAATTGCGCTAGAAACAATGGCAGGAAAAGGGACTGAAGTGGGTCGTTCATTTGAAGAATTAGCTCAGATAATTGAAGGTGTTACGTTGAATGATAAATTGTCCGTGACTTTAGACACGTGTCATATCCATGATGCTGGCTACAATGTTCGTGAAGACTTTGACGGTATCTTAAATGAATTTGATAAAATTATTGGCTTGGATCGTTTGAAAGTGGTTCATGTTAATGATTCGAAAAATATTCAAGGGGCTAAAAAGGACCGCCATGCCAATATTGGCTTTGGTGAGATTGGTTTTGAGGCGCTAAATAAAGTCGTTCATCATCCACAACTTGTAACGATTCCTAAAATATTAGAAACACCTTATGTTGGTGAAGATAAGAAAAATAAAAAGGCACCATATAAATTCGAAATTGCGATGCTTCAAAGTGGTGTTTTCGATGGGAATTTGTTAGAAAAAATTGAAATGCAAGATTAATGAACGTAAAATCATCATAAACAACTGAATAATTCCGTTTCTTTTGGAAAAGTCTTGGGAAGGACTTTTCTTTTGATTTGATTTCTAGTAAAATGTTTCCTTGAGGGTACCTTTAAGGAAGGAGTGTTACTATGAACGTAGGATTAGCTATTTTATTTTTAGTAATTGGAGCAGCATTGGGTGCAATTGGAGGATTCTTCTTAGCACGTAAATACATGAAAGATTACTTAAAGAAAAATCCACCAATCAATGAAGATATGTTACGCACTATGATGATGTCAATGGGTCAAAAACCATCTGAGAAAAAGATTCGTCAAATGCTACAACAAATGAAAAATCAAAACTAAAGATTTTTAAATGAACGGGCTAAGAGAGCCCGTTTTTTTGTGCAAAGGTTATTATTTTTTACGTTTTGAATCGAGTGATAAGAAAAAACCACCCAAAGAATGGTACTTTCATTCTTGGGAGGTGCCTTATCACCGAGACTTATTAAGAAAATAAGGAGGAGAAATATGTCTATTTTTAGGAAATTAGGTTGGTTTTTTAAAGAAGAAAAAAAGCACTATATCATTGGAGTTCTTTCATTAATGGTTGTTGCTATTGTTCAACTTGTACCACCTAAAGTAATTGGTATTATTATTGATAAAATTGCAGAAGATCGTGTCGATTTAAACTCGGTTTTATTATGGGTTGGTTTATTATTATTATCAGCTGTTGCTCAGTATACCTTTCGTTTTATTTGGCGCACGAATATCTGGGGAAGTGCGGCTCGTTTAGAGCGCAGCTTACGTCGCCAACTATTTCAACATTTTACACAAATGGATCACTTGTTTTATCAAAAGTTTCGTACAGGCGATTTGATGGCTCATGCGACCAATGACTTGTCAGCCATTCAAAACGTTGCGGGGGCGGGAATTCTAACTTTCGCTGATTCGATTATTACCGGTGGAATGACAATCATTGCGATGATTATTTTTGTTGACTGGCGTTTAACATTGATTGCCCTGATTCCGTTACCATTATTAGCGGTTGCTTCGCGTGTGTTAGGTTCTAAATTACACAATGCTTTCAGAAGTTCACAAGCGGCCTTTTCAGATATTAATGATAAAGCTCAAGAGAGTATTACTGGGATGAAAGTGATTAAAACCTTTGGTCAAGAAAAAGAAGATATTGCAGAATTTAATACAAAAGTGAATCAAGCGATTAAAAAAAATGGCCGAGTAAACTTTTTAGAAGCATTGTTTGATCCAACGATTACAATAATTATCGGTCTGTCTTACGTCTTAACTATGATTGTCGGAGGACAATTTATTCTGAAAGACGTTGTGACTGTTGGACAACTAGTTACTTTTGTTAGCTATATTGGTATGCTTGTCTGGCCGATGTTTGCGATTGGACGTTTATTTAACGTACTTGAACGTGGAAATGCTAGTTACGACCGAGTTTCCGATTTACTAAGAGAAAAAACTCATATTGTGGAGACCTTTAATGCGCGTAAATCACCCGCAAAAGGTTCGATTTCAATTGATATTGAAGCATTTATTTATCCAAATGCTGAAGTTGCAGCACTAAAAAATATCAATGTCACAATTAATGAAGGCGATGTTTTAGGAATTGTTGGAAAAACCGGTGCAGGTAAGACAACCTTGTTGAAATTATTAATGCGTGAATATGACAATTATGAAGGCAATATTACCTTCGATAAAGATGATATAAAGCATTATACACTTGATGCCTTACTGCAATCGATTGGCTATGTTCCACAAGATCATTTCTTATTCTCAATGAATATTGCTGATAATATTCGTTTTTCCGATCCAATGTTATCACAAGAAAAAGTTGAAGAAGCAGCCGATTTAGCTGCAATTCATCAAGACATTGAGCAGTTTACAGAAGGTTATGAAACGATGGTTGGCGAGCGTGGCGTTTCCTTATCAGGCGGTCAAAAGCAACGGATTTCGATCGCTAGAGCTTTGATTACAAATCCGGAGTTGCTTATTTTAGATGATGCTTTATCTGCTGTTGATGCAAAAACAGAAGAGGGAATTTTGTCAAAATTAAAACAGCATCGCCAAAATAAAACAACGATCATTACGGCTCATCGTTTAAGTAGTGTGATGCATGCTCAAGAAATTTTAGTTCTCGATGAGGGACGAATTACTGAACGTGGGACTCATGAACAGCTATTGGCAGCTAAGGGTTGGTACCAAAAAATGTGGGAAAAACAACAATTAGAAGCAAAAATAGAAGGAGGCGACCAATAATGCAAAAGCCACAATCAGAATGGGCAAAGTCAATGACTTTTAAAGAACAGTTAAAAGTAATTAAACGTTTGTTTGTCTATGCCAAACCTTTTAGAAACACTTTTATTGTCGCAATTTTATTTGCTATGGCTTTAGCGACGATCAATGCTTTTTTACCGCGAATCTTACAAACATTAATTGACCGTTATTTAACGAATCAAACAGCGACCGTCCAAATTATTTTATTCTTTGCCATGTTGTACTTACTAGGGACAATCTTAAAAGCGGTCATTTGGTTCTTTCAATGGTACTTATATTCATCCGCTTCATTACGTAGCTATCAAAATATTCGAGTGAAGCTATTTGAAAAATTACACACACTAGGGATGCGTTATTTTGATCAGACACCGGCTGGTTCGATTGTTTCGCGTGTTTCAAATGACACGGAAACACTTTTTGAATTTTGGCACGTCTTTTTAACGGTCTTAACCGGTATATTAGCGGTCATTTCATCATTTGTTGCCATGTTTCAAATTAACCAACAAATTGCGACGGGTATTTTATTTTTCCTACCCATTTTAGGTTTTGTCATTTGGTACTATCAACGATTTAGTTCACGGGTCTATCGACAAATGCGTGAGAAATTGAGTCAGTTAAATACAAAATTAAATGAATCGATTTCAGGAATGCAAATAATTCAACAATTCCGCCAAGAAAAACGCTTTGTTAAAGAGTTTGAAAAAACAAATGATGAGTATTTAGCAACGCGTTATGCGATGATTAAAATGAATTCATTGTTGTTAGGACCAATTATTAGTTTACTTTATACGTTTGCTTTAGGGTTTGCCTTAACGGCTTTTGGGATTAATGCACTGAGCTCGCCGGTTGAAGTCGGTTTAATTTATGCATTTGCGACGTATGTTCAAGCATTCTTTAATCCAATGACCCAAATGATGGATTTTTTAAGTACGTTTACAGATGGTGTGGTGGCTGGAAGTCGTGTTTTAAAAATTATGGACGAAACAGAATACACGCCACAACAAAACCCCGGAGCTAACCAACAAATTTTAAAAGGGAAAATTGAGTTTCGTAATGTAACATTCTCTTATGATGGCAAAACAGATGTCCTTAAAAACATTTCTTTTGTCGCGAAACCAGGAGAAACGGTGGCTTTAGTTGGTCATACTGGAAGTGGGAAAAGTTCAATTATCAACGTCTTGATGCGTTTTTACGAATTCGGTCAAGGTCAAATCTTGATTGATGATCAAGACATTCGTGATTTTTCATTGGAGGAGCTTCGTCAAAAAATGGGGCTGGTCTTGCAAGATGCCTTTATGTTCTATGGAAATATTGCGGATAATATTCGTTTGCTAAATACTAAAATTAGCGATGAGGAAGTTGTTGCTGCGGCAAAATTTGTCCAAGCTGACCGCTTTATTGAAAGTTTACCCGGAACGTATCAGGCGAAAGTAATTGAACGTGGCGCTAGTTATTCAAGTGGACAACGCCAACTTGTTTCATTTGCTCGAACAATGGTTACCAATCCCAAAATCCTAGTTTTAGATGAAGCAACTGCGAATATTGATACTGAAACAGAAAGTTTAATTCAGTTAGGTCTAGCCAATATGCGTCAAGGGCGAACAACGATTGCGATTGCTCATCGATTGTCAACGATTCGCGATGCTAATACTATCCTAGTGCTTGATAAGGGAAATATCGTTGAAAAAGGCACGCATGAGGAACTATTAGCAATTGAAGGTTTATACGCGGATATGTATAAGTTACAAAGCAGTGAAGTTTAATTCCAAAATAAAAATGACACTTAAGGCACAATTAGGATTGCCTTTAAGTGTCATTTTTTTATTTTACGCCAGTAATTTTTTAATCGTTGGAATCATGGCACTTGGTTCGTCTTTTGGGGCGAAGCGTTCAACGACCTCACCATTTTGATTAATGATAAATTTTGTGAAGTTCCATTTAATTTCATCATTTAAGAAACCAGGGGCATGTTTTTTTAAGTATTTGTATAAAGGATCAGCGTTGGAACCGTTAACGACCGTGAGTTCATGCATTGGGAAGGTGACACCGTGGGTCAGACGACAAGCTTCAGCAGCTTCAGTACCTGTTCCTAGTTCTTGCTTAAATTGATTCGAAGGAAATCCTAAAATAACTAATCCTTGTGACTCGTATTCTCGATAAATCGCTTCTAAACCTTCAAATTGAGGCGCTAAACCACATTTTGTTGCTGTGTTAACAATTATGATGATTTTACCATGATATTTTTCTAGTGAATACGTTTGCCCGTTTTCCAACGTGGCATTGAACGAATAGATTGACATATTTACTTCAGCTCCTTTTAACTAAGTATACGCAATAATTAGAAAAGTTGACAAAAAAACGACTTGGCGGTTAACTAAGTCGTCAAATTTAAGCAGGAATTTCTTCCATTGAAGGCTCCTGATGGATAACGGACTTACTTTTCCAAACTCCCGAACGCCAACGCTTAAACATTAAAATAGCACGTAAAGCTTCATCAATCGCATATGCAAGCCATACGCCGACTAAGCCCATGCCTGCCCAGATAGCAAGTGAATAAGAAAACGGTAAACTAATGACCCAAAGAACAAGAATACTACAAATCAATGGGAATTTAACATCACCACTAGCATTCAATGAACCGACTAAAATCATATTGATTGCGCGCATTGTTTCTAATACAATCTCAACTAGGAAAACTTCACGAGCGATTTTTATGACGTCTTCATTCGAAGTGAAGATTCCCATAATTGGTTCAATGAAAATAAATGTCAAAATACAAATAACTAACGTAACAACGACACCGATAATAGTTGTTCGCATACCGCGTTTCGATGCGCGGTCAAATTCACCGGCACCAACGTTACGACCAATCATAATTTGGTTTCCTTGACTAATCGCTGAGGCAATTAAGTAAACGAATTGGGTAATGGCGCTAATATATGATTTAGCAATCAAAACACTCGAACCAAGTGATGCAACAATCATAGTGACAACAACTTGCGCACCTTGATAAGACAGTGATTCACCAGACGAAGGCAAACCGTAAGTTAAAATCGATTTTAAAATAGGCATAGAAATTTTCTTGATCCGTAAAGAGAAGATCGAAAAACCAATATAACGTTTCAATAGATAAATAGAAATAATTAAGCCGATACTATTACCAAAAACACTTGAATAAGCTAAACCGGTCACACCAAAACTAGGTAAACCAAAAGGTTGATATAGGACAAAGTAATTTCCGATAACAGATAAAATACTGGCTGACATCGGAACGAGTAAAGCCGGTGCCGTGTGTCCATGGGTTCTTAAGACAGCGATGATAACGGCAGTAATTGCTGAAATAATCAAGCTACCCCCAAAAATTTGTAAATAGCCTTTTCCAATTGTAATCAATTCGGCGTCTAAATTCATAAATGCTAATAAGTGCTCAGAGTAAAATAAAAAGAATAGACTAATCAATAGACCGATGGCAATTGCGCCGAATAGTGCAGTATTGATGACGTTTTTAATTTCATGTTGTCTTTTGGCTCCGATATATTGGGCAATGATAATTTGGGTTCCAATCGTAATAAAGCCATAAACAAAGACCATTAAGTTTAATAGTTGATTTGCCGCACCAACAGAAGCAACTGCCGGCTCTGAATAATGTGAAATCATCCAAACGTTGATATTACCGATTACAACTCGTAAAAATAATTCGACAAAAATCGGCCAACTTAGAAAGATTAACTCACGATCGGAAATTGTAAGTATTTTTTTTCTTGCCAAAATGAACTCCCTCTCTTATAGTTATTATTTGTAATGTCTTGGCAATTCTACAAGATTCATTCAGAAAGTCAAGCATTTTTGAAGGTAAAAAGTGCCTTGAGCAGAAAATTAGACAGATGCTTAAGAATGGCATAGATTGTAAGTTAGTTAGACGGATGGAAAGGAAGTCAATTTTTTATGTTAGATGTCATTGTTATCGGAGCAGGACCAGCAGGAATGACTGCTGCGCTTTATGCTTCACGCTCAAATTTATCAGTATTATTACTTGAAAGAGGCGCACCTGGTGGCCAGTTAAATAATACGGCAGAAGTTGAAAATTATCCAGGATTCGATCGTATCATGGGGCCTGATTTAGCAGAAAAAATGTATGCACCGTTGGAAAAATTTGGTACACAACATGCCTATGGTATTGTTCAAGAGTTAAAAGATTTCGGAGATTATAAGGAAGTTGTAACCGATAGTGAGACATTCCAAGCTAAAACAGTGATTGTTGCTACAGGATGCGAGCACCGACATTTAGGTGTGAAAGGTGAAAATGAATTCGCTGGTCGCGGTGTTTCTTATTGTGCGGTTTGTGATGGGGCATTTTTCCGTAATCGTAAGTTACTAGTGATTGGTGGTGGCGATTCTGCAGTCGAAGAAGCCATCTTCTTAACACAATTTGCCGATGAGGTCGTTATTGTTCACCGTCGTGATGAATTGCGTGCGCAAAAAGTAATTCAAGATCGGGCTTTTGCCAATCCCAAAATCTCGTTTATTTGGGATTCGGTTGTTGAAGAAATCGTAGGAGATAATATGATGATGTCGGGTGCGATTATTCGTAATGTTAAAACGGAAGAAGTTCATGAGGAAAAAGCTGGTGGCATTTTCATTTATGTGGGATTAGATCCTTTAACGGAAGCGTTTAAAGGTAATGGCATTACCAATCAAGAAGGTTGGATTGTAACTGATGATGAAATGCGTACAGCAATTCCAGGGGTTTACGCTGTTGGCGATGTACGTGAAAAAACATTACGTCAAATCACAACTGCAGTCGGTGATGGTAGTATCGCTGGACAACAAGCATTTGCTTATATTGAAGAACAAAAATAAGAAATCTGAAAGAAGCGATGAGGCGTATGATGTCCTCATCGTTTTTTGTCTTAAAATATCAGTGAATCTTTCCTAAATAGAAACGAGACAAGCACTTTTCGTCTAAAGGTAATAATGGTATACTTATTCAAAGTGAAATTTTTTTGAAAGAGGGGATTCAAATGACATCTTGGACGAATACATATGAACAATGGGCGAATTTTGTTGACTTAGAGGAAAATTTGAAAGAACAACTAAATTTATTAGCTCATCAACCGAAAGCACTGGAAGAAGCATTTTACGCTCCATTAGAATTTGGAACAGCGGGGATGCGCGGGATTTTAGGACCAGGCATTAATCGTATGAATATTTATACGGTACGTCAAGCAACAGAAGGGCTAGCTCGTTTTATGGAGACACAGGATGAGGCAACAAAAAAACGTGGTGTGGCCATTGCGTTTGATTCACGTCATTTTTCACGTGAATTTGCCTTAGAAGCAGCACGAACATTAGCTTATCATGATATTCCAGCTTTTGTTTTTGATACGTTACGTCCGACACCAGAATTATCTTTTGCCGTACGTTATTTAAAAACTTTTACTGGAATTATGATTACCGCTTCGCATAATCCTTCAGAATATAATGGCTATAAAATTTATGGTGAAGATGGTGGACAAATGCCTCCTGCCGATGCTGCAGCGGTAACCGCATTTGTACGTAGTGTCGAAAATCCATTAGAAATTCCTGTATTAACAGAAGACCAAGCGTTGGCCAAAGAATTAATTACATTTATTGGCGAAGAAGTCGATCAAGCATACTTAAAAGAAGTAAAAACAGTCACCATTAATCAAGCATTAATTGATGAAATGGGCGATGAGTTAAAGCTTGTTTACACGCCTTTACATGGTGCAGGTAAAATGCTAGGTGAACGCGCATTAACACAAGCAGGTTTTAAAAAATTCGTGATTGAACCGAGTCAAGGTCAACCAGATCCCGATTTTAGCACCGTAAAATCACCAAATCCAGAAGAGGCTTCGGCTTTTGAGTATGCCATTCGTTTAGGTGAAGCAGAAGGAGCCGATTTATTATTGGCAACAGATCCAGATGCTGACCGTTTGGGAGCAGCGATTCGGATGCCAGATGGGAAATATCAAGTGCTAAGTGGGAATCAAATTGGCGCCATCTTAATTCACTATATTCTAGAAGCACATCGCTCAGCGGGAACATTACCTAAAAATGCTGCAGTTTTAAAATCGATTGTTTCCAGTGAATTACCAACAGCAATTGCTGAAAGTTATGATGTGAAAATGCTTAACGTTTTAACTGGGTTTAAATTCATTGCTGAAAAAATTCAACAATTTGAAGAAGACCAATCACAAACCTTTATGTTTGGTTTTGAAGAGAGCTATGGCTACTTAGTAAAACCATTTGTTCGCGATAAAGATGCCATTCAAGCGTTAGTTATTTTTGCTGAGGTCGCAGCTTACTACAAAAAACAAAACAAGACATTGTTTGATGCATTACAAATGATCTTTGATCAATATGGCTATTACGCTGAAAAGACGATTTCTGTAACAATGAGTGGTCAAGAAGGTTCGGCTAAAATCGGAAGCTTAATGAAAGCGTTCCGTGAAAAACAACCAACGGATTTTGCTTGTGTTGCAGTTGTTGAAACAGAGGATTTTAAAGAATTAACTAAAATTAAGTCAGATGGTACAATGGAAGTCTTGACGACACCACCTTCTGATGTCTTGAAATATGTCTTAGCTGATGGTAGTTGGATTGCTGTTCGTCCTTCTGGAACAGAACCTAAAATTAAATTCTATATTGGGGTTAAAGGAGACAGTCAGGAAGAGGCCGATGCCAAAATCGTTGCATTAGAAGCAGCGATTAATGAGATCACTGTTGCGGCAGAATAGTCTTTAATTACTAAAAATAGAATAAGAGAGATAGCTATCCCTCTTATTCTCCATGGAGGACATGATGGAAAATCTACCGACACTTCAAGAAATGGATCAAATTAGTCGAATTTTTAAATTGTTAAGTGATAAAACACGATTAAAGATTTTATTAGCGCTTGAACAAGGTGAACGAAATGTAACTTCAATCGCTGAAAGTGTCCATATGGAACAGTCAGCTGTTTCGCATCAATTAAAAATGTTAAAAGACAATCGGATGGTTCGTTCTAGAAAAGAAGGAAAAACAGTCTTTTATCAGCTTGATGATGATCACGTTTTTGATATTTTAGAACAAACTCTCGAACATATTCGTCATTAAATGGATAAAAAAAGAGGAAGTTATCAGAGCCTCTTTTTTTTTGCTTGAATCTTTGATATATTAGACATGATTATTAAAATTTGGTGATATTTTTTTAATAAAAATGTTAGATAGGAGAACGTATGAAGAAAGAAATGAAAATTGGGTTACTTGGATTAGGCGTTGTCGCAACAGGTGTTGTTGAACGATTGGCTGCACAACAAAAACAAATCGAAGAAGAAACAGGTGTCAAACTGACGATTGCTAAAGCACTTGTCTTAGATCCAGTAGAAAAAGCGGCATTTGCGAACACGCATGGGTTTGAATTGACGACAAAACTTGAAGATATTACTGAGAACGCTGAAATCGATATTGTCATTGAACTAATTGGCCGTATCTCACCAGCAAAAGAATATATTTTGACTGCTCTAAAAAACGGTAAGCATGTTGTCACTGCGAATAAAGATTTAATCGCACAGCATGGTCAAGAAATAATTGAAGTAGCAAAGGCACAAAATGTTGGCTTTTACTATGAAGCAAGTGTCGGTGGCGGAATACCGTTGCTTCGACCGTTAGCAACGAGTTATGCAGCGGATTCCATTACGAGTGTTAAAGGAATTGTCAATGGGACAACAAACTATATGTTGACCAAGATGATGGAAGACCAGCTCGATTATCAAACAGCGCTTGAGCAAGCGCAGAATTTAGGTTTTGCAGAATCAGACCCAACGAACGATGTTGATGGCATTGACGCCGCCTATAAAATGATTATTTTAGGCGCATTTGCTTTTGGTGCGGAATTAAAAGTAACAGATTTAGCAATTCAAGGGATTCGCAATGTTCAGGCAGCGGATGTTAAAGTTGCGCAATCACTTGGTTATGAAGTGAAGTTAATTGGTGAAGTGAAACAAGTCGGTGAAGGCGTAACAGCAAGTGTGTCGCCAGTTCTAGTTGCTAAAAATCATCCATTAGCAATGATTAAAAATGAATATAATGGTGTCTTTATTGAAAGCCAAGGTATTGGACAATCGTTACTTTACGGGCCAGGTGCCGGTGCATTACCAACGGCTACAAGTGTCTTAGCCGACTTAGTCGAAATTGCCGATCGTACGCAAGGTAAACAAGATTTTGCGCCATTTAATCGAAAAGTAGCAAACGCTCCACTAGTCAATCGTGAAAATGTAAAAGAAAATTATTTTATTAGTGTTAGCCTAGTGACATCAGCTATTGAAACTGAAGAATTTGTGAAAGGTTTAGTTGAGCAAGGTTATCGCGTGGTTTATAAAGCAATTGATACGAAGAATAATCGTTTGAGCCTAATTGTTAATCATTTAACACCGACGGATTATCAAACGTTACTTACGAAATTAGCAACACAAGGAATGATTCAAGGGCAATTAGGAGTAATGGGGGATTTCAATGAAAATTAGAGTACCGGCAACAAGTGCCAATTTAGGACCTGGATTTGATTCATGCGGGATTGCATTATCGCTGTATTTGTTCATTGAAGTAATCGAGCCAAGTGAGCAATGGGAAATTATTCATGATTTAGGACCCGAAGTTCCAAGTGATGCAACCAATTTAATGATTGAAACAGCATTGATACTTGCACCAGATTTAGAACCACAAAAAATCAAGATGAGTTCTAGCATTCCTTTAGCTCGTGGCTTAGGAAGCAGTTCATCTGTAATCGTAGCTGGAATTGAATTAGCCAATCGTTTAGGGCAGCTGAATTTATCGCAACAAGAAAAAGTTGAAATTGCGACAAGAATGGAAGGTCATCCTGACAATGTTGCACCAGCAATCTGTGGTGATTTTGTAGTCGCTTGTTATTTTTCAGAGAAGAAAAAAGATAATGTCAGTTTTGTTAAGCATTATTTCCCAGAAGGTGATATTATTGCTTTCATTCCGAATCAAGAATTATTAACCGTAGAAAGCCGTGAAGTATTGCCTGAGTCGTTTTCATATCGTGATGCTGTTGAAGCTAGTGCCATTGCTAATGTGATGATTGCAGCATTAATTCAAGGGAATTTACCCCTAGCAGCTAAAATGATGCAAGAAGATCGCTGGCATGAGCGCTATCGTCAAAAATTTGTACCACATTTAGCCTCGATTCGCCAAATTTGTAAAGATCAAGAGGCGTACGGATGCTTCTTGAGTGGTGCCGGACCAACCGTATTAATTTTATCACCAGAGGAAAAAACTGCTACAGTGATGCAATCACTAAAAAATTTAGATGCAACTGCACGAATTGAACAGTTAACAATTGATCGTGAAGGAATCCAAGTGTTTTAATTAAAAATACTCAACTAGCCCGTCTAACAATCGGATTAGTTGAGTATTTTTTAGTCTCCGTTTTCATCAGTAATAAAATAACTGTGATCTTCAAGATTAAGGGCATTTAAAATCATCGATGCCGTTTCTTCAATTGACAAACTGGCAACGTTAATGACGATACAGCCAAGTTTTTCATATAGTTCTGTTGCAAATTCTAATTCTGAAATAATTTTATCAATTTGCGAATAAGCGGTATCGGGATTTAAACCATAAGAAATCATCCGCTCTTTACGAATAGTATTTAAAATCTTAGGGTCATTCGTTAATCCTACAATTTTTTTAGGATCAATTTCCCATAATTGTTTTGGAATATGTGCTTGCGGAACAATTGGTAAATTTGCGACTTTTAAGTTTTTATTTGCTAAGAAGAGACTAAGTGGTGTTTTTGATGTCCTCGAGACACCCAATAGAACGACATCGGCCTCTAAGAAACCGCGGGGATCTTTCCCATCATCATATTTTACCGCAAATTCCATCGCTTTAATTCGTTTAAAATAGTTTTTATTTAAATGATGTAGAGCGCCTGGTTCACGTGTAGGTTCAATACCAGTTCTGCGTTGCACTTCAAGCACAGGCGGTGTTAGAACATCAAAATGAAATAAGTTACTTGCACCACAAAAATCATCGACTACTTGTACTAAATCTTGGCTAATGATTGTATGTAAAATCATTGCATTATGACTTTTAGCGTCAACTAGGGCTTTAATTAAGGCATCTTTGGTCGTGATAAACGTTCGTCGGAAGATTTCGAAGTTAATCATAGGGTATTGGGCCATTGTTGCTTGAGCTAATTTTGATGCGGTTTCTCCGGCTGAATCAGAAATAATAAAAAAAGTTAATGTTTCTTTGATATTTGTCTCGGTCATAAGCATCCCTCACTTGCATTTTATTCATTCTTATTATACCATACACTCGATTAAGAATTATAGTTAGAGTGAAAAAGGGGGGAGACCCATGGAAAATCAAGGATCAGTTGCTGGTGCGATGAAAATTCTGAAAGAAAACGGTAAAAAGCAAACAAAGCGTCGTGAAATCATAATTGATTATTTAGCGCGCTCGAATCGTTATGTTTCACCGAAGGAAATTCATTTGAATTTAACCAAAGAATATCCTGGACTTAGTCAAGATACGATTTACCGCAATTTACGTGAATTTGCAGAATTTGGAATTTTAGAGGAAACAGAGTTAAACGGTGAGATGAATTTTCGCTTTAATTGTATTCATCCGAGTTCAAAACATCACCATCATCATTTTATTTGTACTAATTGTGGCGCAACAAAACCTTTAGACCTTTGTCCAATGACGTTTTATCAAGAACAATTACCAAATTGTATTATTGAAGATCATCGCTTTGAAATTTTTGGAAAGTGTGAAAAATGTGTCTCGCTAAAATAAATGGGACCATTTTTTTGAATGATAACGGATTATCCGAATAAATATGAAAAATAAGTAGAAGTTTTTAACAGAACAGCTTGACACTATTTCAAGGCTTCGATATAATTTGACAAAGGACAGTGATGTAAGGAATGTTTTTTTATCCTTACAAAAACGGTTACTTTTTAAGCTCGGAGGGAGGGATTTTACATGTCAAAAACAGTCGTTCGCAAAAACGAGTCTCTTGATGATGCTCTTCGTCGCTTCAAACGTTCCGTTTCAAAAGCAGGTACATTGCAAGAATCACGTAAACGTGAGTTTTATGAGAAACCAAGCGTGAAACGTAAGAAAAAATCTGAAGCTGCTAGAAAACGCAAAAAATTCTAATTTTTAATGTTCTTCTAGGAGAAAAGAATTGGGGTTGGTAGTGTGTCACTACTAAGCACTTTGAACGATGATATGAAGCTAGCGATGAAGGCAAAAGAAAAAAACGTTTTGCAGGTGATTCGCATGATTAAAGCATCGTTGCAAAATGATCAAATTAAGCTAGGCCGCGAATTAAACGCAGACGAAGAGTTGACGGTGTTATCTCGTGAGATGAAACAACGTCGCGATTCACTCGTTGAATTTCAAAAAGCCAATCGTGACGATTTGGTCGAAAAGATCGAAGAAGAAATTGCAATTGTTGAAAAATACTTACCTACACAATTAACTGATGAAGAAATTCGTCAAATTGTGAAGCAGGCGATTCAAAAAGTAGGTGCAACTTCCAACACTGCTTTTGGGCAAGTGATGGGAATCGTAATGCCACAAGTAAAAGGCAAAGCGGATGGTAACCTAGTCAATGAAACGGTTAAAGAAGAATTGAACAATTTGTAAGAAGACTTAGAGTCGTAGGATAATTCCTACGGCTTTTTCTTTTTCTTAGGCTTTTTCATGACAAGCAATTTTTCTTTTTAGCAGATTGTGGTATCATATAGTGAATGTTTAGGTTTATAAAGGAGCGATTTTTTTGACAGAAGAACGAATCACGATTGAATTAAAACTTGATGCGCATGAAGACAGCCACGTCTTATTTGGTACGCATGATAAACATCTAAGGATAATTGAAGAAGCCACACAATGCGTGATTCATTCAAGAGGAGAAAGCATTCAAGTACAAGGTAGTCCAAAGAATGCTAAAAAAGTTATTTTAGTGCTTAATGCACTCAGAGAATTAATCCAACGAGGAATTGAAATTAGTAGTCCAGACGTCATTACGGCTTTAAAAATAGTTGATGAAGAACATATAAATGATTTTATCGATCTTTACGAGGAAGAAATTATGAAGGATCGCTATGGGAAAGCCATTCGTGCAAAAAATAGTGGTCAAAAACGTTATATTCAGGCGATACAACAAAAAGACGTTGTTTTTGGGATTGGACCAGCAGGAACAGGAAAAACTTTCTTGGCAGTCGTTTTAGCGATAAGGGCTTTAAAAAAAGGCGAAGTACAAAAAATTATTTTAACTCGCCCAGCCGTTGAAGCGGGTGAAAACTTAGGTTTCTTACCAGGGGATCTAAAAGAAAAGGTCGATCCTTATTTACGTCCGGTTTATGATGCGCTGTATCAAATTTTTGGTGTCGATCACACCAATCGTCTGATGGAACGAGGTGTGATTGAAATTGCGCCGTTGGCATATATGCGTGGACGTACATTAGAAGATGCCTTTGTTATTTTAGATGAGGCGCAAAATACAACGGTTGCTCAAATGAAAATGTTTTTAACTCGTTTAGGTTTTAATTCAAAAATGGTGATTAATGGTGATGTGAGTCAAATTGATTTGCCAAAAAATAAAGGCATTGTCAGTGGCTTGGTTCATGCAAAAGCAACTTTAGCCAATATTCCACAAATTGAATTTATCTCCTTTGATGCAGGAGATGTCGTTCGTCATCCTGTTGTTGCGCAAATTATTCGTGCGTACGACCAGAGCGAACAAATATAATAAAGAAAAAGTAGGTGAGAAAATATGCTAATCCGACCTTTAGAGAAGATTCATGAGAAAATTGGAAAATGGTTCATACCACTATTATTATTCGGTTTTTTTATTTTTTCTTCTGCCTTACTTTATTCGAATGTCCAACAACGACAAGCGGATTATAAAGAAGGTCAAGTAGCTGATAAAAGTATTCGAGCAAATAAAACAATTGAAAATACTGAAGCAACCGAACAAAAAAGGAAATTAGCAGCAGAATCGGTTGCGCCAGAATATACATTTGATGAAGACGCAGGTACGAGACAAAGTCAATTAGTTGAACATCTTTTTTCACTGATTACACAAGTTCAAAAAGAAACCGCGCTTGAAAATGAGAAACGAAAAAAAGAAGCGAAAAAAGGAACCGATCCACAATTGGTGACGTTAGACGAAGAAGTAGCCTCTTTGAAAAAATTATTTGAACAAGTGGACTCGGATAACTTATCTTTTTATCAACGGATTCCTAATAATTTCTTTCAAATTGTTTTCTCAATGAATAACGAAGAATTAGCAACGATAAAAAATGAATCGATTCGGATTATCATCGAACAGATGAAAAGCCCAATCCGAATTAATCGCTTTAATGAAGTTCGACAAGACGCTTATGATGAAGCGGATTATTTGAACTTATCAACCGATCAAACACAAGCAATTCGCTACATGCTAAACCAAGGGATTGTCATTAACTCAGTCCTAAATGAAAAAAGAACAGCAGAACTTCAACAAGAAGCCAAAAATGCTGTTCAGCCGGTGATGATTTTTCAAGGTGAGGTCATTGTACGAGAAGGCTCACAAATTGACAGTAATGTTATAAAAAAACTGAATCTTTTAGGGATGACGAGCCAAAGTACGAGTCTATTCCCGTTTATTGCAATGGTTTTAGCGAATATACTTGAAGTCTGTGTCTTGCTTTATTTTGTTCGACAATTAAAAAATCAAGAGCGACGAGTGGTTGCCATCGTTTTTTATACAACAATGATGAGCATCAGTATGATCTTTATGAAGTTCTTTCAGATTTTTCAAGAAAATACGTCACAGTTTATCCCGTTATTTTTTCCTGCGGCCTTTATTCCGTTAGTCTTGAACGTGTTTATTAGTCGTCGAACCGGTGTTTTAGCTGCGCTCTTCCAAGTCATTATGGCGAGCTTTATTTTCTACGATTCAATTGGAACGAACATTTTAACGATTATTTTAATCTCCTATTTATTCTCAGGTTTAATGGGAACGTTACTTGATCGTAAGCGAATTTCCAAACAGGGTCTGTCATCACTTGTTTGGATAGTCGTTTTCCCATTAATTATGAATATGATCTTGATTATTTATCAAGGAATGAGTTTCACGGATAGTCGTGCGTGGGTCAATTTAATTGCCAGTTTTTCAGGAAGTATATTATCATTGGTCTTGACGATTGGCTTACACCCATATATTGAATTGTTAGTAACAGACAATAGTATTATTGTTTTAAATGAGTTGAGTAATCCCAATCATCCACTACTCAAGCAACTTCTAGAAGAAGCACCGGGGACATATCATCATAGTATGATGGTTGCTAATCTAAGTGCTAATGCGGTAGCTGAAATTGGTGGACACTCATTATTAACGCGTGTAGCGTGTTATTATCATGATATTGGAAAGTTAAAACATGCGAACTTTTTTGTGGAAAATTTACCTGATGGTGCTGAAAATCCTCATAATTTCTTATTACCGAGTGATAGTAAACAAATTATTTTTGGGCATGTGATTGATGGTGCAGCGATTTTGGAACAACATCGGATGCCACAAATGGTTATTGATATTTGCCGCCAACATCACGGCACAACGTTGATGAAATTCTTCTACTTTAAGGCAAAAGAACGTAATCCCGATATTCCGGAGTCTGAGTATCGCTATCCTGGTCCAATTCCACAAACAAGAGAAGCGGCTGTTGTCAGTATTGCGGATAGTTGTGAAGCGGCAGTTCGGGCGATGGATCATCCAACCAATCAAAAGATTAATGAATTTGTGACGAATTTAATCCAAGATCGTTTGCTCGATGGTCAATTAGATGATTCTGGTTTAACAATGAAAGAAATTAAAATTATTCAACACTCGTTAGTTAACGGCTTATGTAGTACGTTCCATTCTCGAATTAAGTATCCGAAGATGGAATCAGAAGCAGTTGAAATGAAACAAGAACAAGAAAGAAGAGATAAGAATGGAAATTAACTTTATTGATGAAACGAATCAAGTCCCGACCAAGGACCAAAAAGATATCGATTCTTTATTGCAATTTGCTGCTGATTTTTTAGAGTTACCTGAAAATACTGAAATGTCAGTGACGTTTATGGACAATGCCAGTATTCAAATTATCAACCGGACTTATCGTGACAAAGATGTTCCGACGGATGTCATTAGTTTTGCTTTTGAAGAAGAGGGTGAAGATGAATTACCCGTCTTCTTTTCTGAGGATTTTGAGATGGCGATAGATTTACCAAAGACCTTAGGTGATTTAATGATTTCTGTAGAGCGCGCACGTGAACAAGCCCAAGAATATGGACACACTTATGAACGCGAGCTTGGTTTTTTAGCTTTACATGGCTTTTTACATTTAAACGGCTATGATCACATGAACCCCAAAGATGAAGCAGAAATGTTCGGACTACAAAAGGAAATTTTGAATGCTTATGGATTACAAAGGTAAGAAAGAAGATATTGGAAAAAACAAGCATTTTATTCGTTCAGTCGAGTTTGCTGTTACAGGAATCAAAACCGTTTATCATGATGAACGAAATATGCGTGCACATACGATTCTTGGGGGAGTTGCAATCGTGCTAGGTTTGTTATTCCAATTAAATCGTTGGGAATGGCTTTGGCTACTATTAAGTATTTTTTTAGTAATTGTGATGGAAATTATTAATACGGCTTTTGAAAATGTGGTCGATATGATAACCGATTTTCATTTCCATTCAATTGGAAAAAAAATCAAAGATATGGCAGCAGGTGCGGTACTAATTACCGCATTATTTGCACTGATTGTTGCTTGTTTCATTTTTTTACCTAAAATTTATCAATTGTTTTTTTAAGAAAGAGGGACAAATATGTCAGAATATAAATCAGGTTTCGTCGCAATTGTCGGCCGGCCGAATGTTGGTAAATCAACACTTTTAAATCGAATTGTTGGTCAAAAAATTGCAATTATGAGTGACAAAGCTCAAACAACACGTAATAAAATTCAAGGTGTTTCAACGACAGATGAAGCGCAAATTGTTTTTATTGATACGCCAGGGATTCATAAACCACGTCATCGTCTCGGTGATTTCATGGTTGAAACAGCTTATAGTGCGATGCGTGAAGTCGATATCGTCTTATTTATGATTAGTGCGGATCAAAAACGCGGTAAAGGGGATGACTTAATCATTGAACGTCTGAAAAAAAGTCATGTACCCGTTTATTTAGTTATTAATAAAATCGATAAAATTCATCCGAACGATTTATTAGCGATTATCGATGATTATTCAAAACAAATGGATTTTGCAGAAATTGTACCGATTTCTGCTACTGAAGGAAATAATTTTGAGCGCTTGATGGAAACGTTGACCGCACAAATGCCAGAAGGCCCACAATATTTCCCAGAAGAACAAATTACTGATCATCCAGAGTACTTTATTGTTTCAGAATTAATTCGTGAAAAAGTCTTGTTCTTTACGCATGATGAAGTACCGCATTCAGTAGCGGTAACGATCGATTCGATGAAACGTAACGAGAACAATAAAATTGAAATCCAAGCAACCGTTATTGTTGAACGTGATAGCCAAAAAGGTATTATTATCGGTAAAGGCGGAAAAATGTTGAAATTAATTGGTACGAAAGCCCGTCTGGATATTGAACATTTACTAGGAGATAAAGTCTTTTTAGAACTTTGGGTTAAAGTTCAGAAAGATTGGCGTGATAAACAAACCAATTTGAAAGACTTTGGTTACCGCGAAGAAGAGTACTAAGCATTAGGAAGAGCTGTGACGATCGTCATGGCTCTGCTTTTTTATGAAGTTTGGTGGAGGAGGAACTCGATGAATCATATTGCAGAATCAAAAGGCATTGTCTTGTTCACTAAAGACTATAAAGAAAAGGACAAGCTTGTTAAAATTTTTACCGAATCAGCGGGGAAACTCATGTTTTTCGTTAAAGGGGCACATCGTAAAAATAATCCTTTAACACCTGCAATTATGCCTTATACTCAGGCCATTTACTTAGGGAAATTTAATCAAGAAGGACTGTCTTTTTTAAATGCTGCTAAAGATATTCAACCTTTTTTAAAGATTCAACAAGATATTTTTCCGGCAGCTTATGCGACTTATTTACTAGCTCTGACAGATGCGGCGATTGAAGATCGTGTATATGATCCGAACTTATTCACCTTTTTACAACAAGCTTTGAATTTACTTGATGAAGGTAAAGATTTCGAAATCGTCACAAATATTTTTGAAATCCAAATTCTACAACGTTTTGGTGTCCTGTTTAATTGGGAACAGTGTCAAATTTGTGGACAGACACAAGGAAAATTTGATTTCTCCCCAAAATATCATGGCTTGTTGTGCGAACGTCATTTTTTTGAAGATAAAAATCGATATCAAGCCAATCCGATAGCAATTCATTTTATCCGCCAATTTTCACAAATTTCTTATCAAAACATTCAATCGATTTGCTTGAAAGAAGAAACGAAAAAACAAATCCAAAAAGTGATTGATCAATTGTATGAAGAATATGTTGGTATTCATTTAAAGAGTAAAAAATTTATCGAACAGATGAATGAATGGGGCAATTTATTGAAGCCAATAAATGAAAATGAAGAAAATGGGGAAAAGGATTGACAAGTCTGTTCAAAAAGAATTATGATAGAAACAACTGAATCATGCGTTGAACATTATAAGAAATAAGAGTGTAATCCTTTAAGCGAGTTTGGGAGAGTGTAAGCCAGATAGTGATCCTTTTATTTTGGGCGATTGTGAGCATTTAAAACGAAGCTGCCGAGCAATCGGAAGTAGGGTGGAACCGCGAATTTATTCGTCCCTATACTTGTCTAAAAAGATAAGTATAGGGACTTTTTTATTCGCCACAGTCGAGAGTTTGATGCAGTTGAAAAGAAGCAGGAGGAATAAATATGACAAAAAAACAAACCGTGCAAGAAATGATTATCACATTGCAAAATTTTTGGTCAAGCAATGGTTGCATGTTAATGCAAGCCTATGATACAGAAAAAGGAGCAGGGACAATGAGTCCATATACATTTTTACGTGCAATTGGACCAGAACCATGGAATGCCGCTTATGTGGAGCCTTCCCGTCGTCCAGCAGATGGTCGTTATGGTGAAAATCCAAACCGTTTGTATCAACATCATCAATTTCAAGTTGTAATGAAACCTTCACCAGATAATATCCAAGAATTGTACTTAGAAAGTTTACGTTTACTAGGGATTGATCCACTAGAACATGACATTCGTTTTGTAGAAGATAACTGGGAAAATCCTTCAATGGGGTGTGCCGGTCTTGGTTGGGAAGTTTGGTTAAATGGGATGGAAATTACGCAATTTACTTATTTCCAACAAGTTGGAAGTTTACCGTGTTCACCAGTAACTTCTGAAATTACTTATGGATTAGAACGTTTGGCGTCTTATATTCAAGAAGTGGAAAGTGTTTATGATTTAGAATGGACCAATGGTGTCAAATACGGAGAAATCTTTAACCAACCTGAATATGAACATTCAAAATATTCATTTGAAATTAGCAACCAAGAGATGCTATTAGATAATTTTAATAAATTTGAAATTGAAGCACAACGTTGTATTGAAGCAAGTTTGGTACATCCGGCTTATGATTACATTTTGAAATGTAGCCACAACTTTAACTTACTTGATGCACGAGGAGCGGTTTCTTCGACAGAGCGCGCAGGATATTTGGCACGAATCCGTAATTTATCTCGTGAAGTAGCCAAGATTTTTGTTGCTGAACGTGCAAAACTTGGTTATCCACTATTAAGTCCTGAAGAAGCACAAAAATGGTTAAAGGAGGAAAACTAAGATGGGGAAAAATCTACTATTTGAAATTGGATTAGAAGAAATGCCCGCACATATCGTTGTGCCAAGCATGAATCAATTAAAAGAAAAAACAGCGGTATTTCTAAAAGAAAATGTTTTAAATTATGACGAGATTGCTGCTTATTCAACGCCGCGCCGTTTAGCAATCTATGTCACAAACGTCGATGAAAGACAAGCAGATCAAGAAGAAGTTGTGAAAGGTCCGGCAAAAAAAATTGCTTTGGACGCTGAAGGTAATTGGTCGAAAGCTGCTCAAGGTTTTGTTCGTGGACAAGGCTTGACGACAGATGATATTTTCTTCCAAGAAATAAAAGGTGTTGAATACGTTCACGCAAAAAAACATACAGATGGAAAAGCGGCATTTGAAGTGTTGGCAGGCTTAAAAGACGTATTAACCAGCTTAACGTTCCCTGTAACGATGCATTGGGGAAAATATGATGTGGAATACATTCGTCCGATACATTGGATTGTCGCGCTATTTGGCGATGAAGTCATCCCATTTGACTTCCTAGATATCCAAACAGGCCGCACTTCAAGAGGTCATCGTTTCTTAGGGCATGACGTGACATTTACGACGGCTGATGAGTATTTAGAAAAATTAGCAGAAGTTTATGTCATTGCCGATTCGAAACGTCGTGAAGAGATGATTATCGATCAAATCCAACAAATTGCGACAAAAAATAGTTGGAAAATCGAACTTGACGCAGATTTACTAGAAGAAGTTAATAACTTACTTGAATATCCAACAGCTTTTGTCGGCAATTATGCTGAAAAATATTTATCTGTCCCTGAAGAAGTGTTAGTTACTTCAATGAAAGAACACCAACGCTATTTTGATGTTCGCGATGCAAATGGTCAGATATTACCGCACTTTATTTCTGTCCGTAATGGCGATCGCAATCATATTGAAAATGTCATCAAAGGTAATGAAAAAGTCTTAGTTGCTCGTTTAGAAGATGCAGAGTTTTTCTATCAAGAAGATAAAAAATTAACTATTGATAGCTGTATTGAAAAACTAAAAAATGTGACTTTCCATAAGAAAATTGGTTCATTATATGAAAAAATGCAACGAGTAAGTGCGATTGCACAAATTATCGGTCAAAAAGTAGGCTTAACGGCAGAAGAATTAAAGGATTTGAAACGAGCAAGTGCTATATATAAATTTGATTTAGTTACCAATATGGTAGGTGAGTTCCCTGAATTACAGGGGATCATGGGTGAAAAATATGCCTTACTACAAGGTGAAAACACAGCTGTTGCTCGAGCAATCAAAGAGCATTATATGCCTGTTTCAAGTGAAGGCGAACTACCGGAATCAAATATTGGTGCCGTTTTAGCGATTGCCGACAAATTAGATAGTGTCTTAACGTTCTTCTCTGTAGGGATGGTACCAAGCGGTTCAAATGACCCGTACGCATTGAGACGACAAAGTTACGGAATTATCCGTATTATTTCAGCTAAAAATTGGCATTTCCCACTAACTTTACTACAAAAAGAAATTGAAGACGAAATTAATCAAAATTCAATTTATGGGATTCAATTAGCAGTTGAATCAAAAGCTGTAAGTGAATTTATTAAGGCGCGTTTAAAACAATTTTTTGCGACACAAGCGATTCGTCATGATGTTGTTGAAGCGGTAATTGAATCTGAGCAACAAGATCTTTCACAAATTTTTCATGCAGCACAAATCTTAAAAAATCATTTGAAAGATCCAGAATTTAAAGTTTCAATCGAAGCGTTGACGCGGGTGATTAATTTGGCAGAAAAAGCAACTGAAGACAATGAAAAAATAGATGCTACGTTGTTTGAAAACCAAGCAGAACATGATTTGTATGCAGCAGCTAAAGCAGTTGAAGAACATTTTTCTGAAAATACAATGGCCGATAATTACCAAGCACTCGTTCAATTACGCCCGTTAATTGAGGCATATTTTGCTGACACAATGGTGATGGTTGATGATGAAAGTATTCGTAATAATCGTTTAAACCAATTAAAACAAATTTCAAAAATGGCCTTAGTCATTGCAAGTTTGGACCATTTAATTACAAAATAAGACAACAAGGCCTTCAAGTAAAATACTTGAAGGCCTTGTTGCAGTTAATATTTCAGTTTATCATTTTCTGTTTTGTTGTTTTCCAGCGTTACGGCCTTTACCAGAGCCATTTGAACTAGCGTTACGCGGTGTCACATCTTTTGGTTGTGAACTGCTTTGTTTTTTTGGTTCTGCTTTTTCAATTGGTTTAACAACAACTTTTGGTGGATTCAATTTCATCTCTTCTTGAATTTTTCGTTTAATACGAGGTTTCATGATGACGTTTGTAATAAAGGATTGAATCACTCCAATTACACCACCGACTACCCAGTAAAGAGTCACTCCAGCAGGTGAAGAAAGTGACATCATCACAATCATCACAGGAGAAACAATCAACATACTACGCATGGTTTTCTTTTGTTCTTCTGGTATACCAATTAATGAAACATAACCTTGGATTACATAAGCCACACCAGCGATTGCAACTAATAGTAAGCTACTTTCACCTAAAGAAATGCCATAGAAAGTCGCTTGGTCAATTCCCGGTGTGTAGCGTGCAGTATAAAAGAGTGCGGTAAAGACGGGCATTTGTAAGAGAAGTGGTAAACAACCCATGCCACCAAACATGCTCAAACCATTTTCTTTGTAGACATTTTGCATTTCTAATTGTGCTTTCACTTGTTCTTCACGCGTTATTGCTTTTTTAGCATTTGCTTGTGCAATGTCTAATTGCGGTTTAATATATTGCATTTTTTCTGCTTGAATCATCGATTTATGCGATTGATGGATACCAAGTGGTAAAATAATAAAACGTACGATGATGGTTATAACAATAATTGCCCAACCATAGCCGAATTGCCATTCTTTTGCAATAAACGTTAATAATTGACCAAGTGGCGCAACCATATAACGATAAATCATCCCGTTTGGATCAGGAGTCCCATTTTCGAGCATTTTAACACACCCAGAAAGGGTAATAAGTAAACCGAATAGCCCGGATGCTACAAGCCAAGTTTTTAATTTATTCATTGAATTCGTCCTTTTCTATTTTTAAATAATCACAAGATTAACTATACTAAAAATAAAGTTGGTTTTCAATCCAAGAAATAAAAAAGCTGTTGAAGATTTTGTGAACATTATCAATTAGTAGTGAATCGATGGGTTTCAGTAATTGATTCATCTCTTTCTAGTTGAAAGGAATCAACACGGCCAAAGGGAGCGGGCGAGCGCTTAACTTGTTCAACAAATTGTTGTAATAACCGTTTATCCTCGCTCATGGCGATAATTTTAACTGAGCCGTCGTCTTGATTTTCAGCAGAACCATAGATACCAAGAGAGTCTGCTAATATTTTGGTTGAAAAACGAAAACCAACCCCTTGAACTCGACCATTGGCTGTGATTCGAACTTTATGCATAGAAAATCCCTCCTTAGATAAATGATAGCGTTTTTTACGCATTTCAACAAGTTATCTTTCTTACTTCGTGCTATAATCATTCTGGGTGATATTAGATGAAAGAAATTCAATCAATAAAAAATCAAACGATTAAAGATGTAAAGAAATTCCATCAAAAAAAACATAGAGATCAACAAAATAAATACTTACTTGAAGGCTATCATTTAGTTGAGGAAGCTGTTTTAGCCGGAATCATAATCGATACGGTTTTTATCGATCAAAAAGGCTATGAATTGTATCATGACTGGCTAGTGGAACAAGAAATTGATACTTACCTCGTTTCTCACGATGTTTTAAAAAACTTATCCGAATTACCAACGCCTCAAGGAATTGTCGCACTCGTTAATAAGCAAAATGTTGTTGTTGAATCTTATAGAGGGGCTTGGCTGCTTTTAGATGGCGTACAAGATCCTGGAAATGTAGGGACGTTAATTCGTACCGCTGACGCTGCCGGTTTTTCTGGCGTTATTTTAGGCGACGGCACGGCTGATTTATATAGCTCCAAAGTTTTACGTAGTATGCAGGGAAGTAATTTCCATTTACCGATTATTAGCGGGAATCTGATCGAACGTATCAAACATTTTAGATCGGCGGGGATACCGGTTTATGGGACAGAATTGAACAAAGATGCGCTACCTTATAAGAAAGTTACACCTGTGCGTGATGTGGCGATTGTATTAGGTAACGAAGGACAAGGTGTTAGTCAAGCGGTTTTATCCTTAACCAATCAAAATCTCTACATTCCAATTTACGGAAAAGCAGAGTCATTAAATGTTGGAATCGCTGGTGGAATTTTAATGTACCACTTTGTGAACGAAATGAACAATTAAGAAACTGTTAACATTTTACTAAAACTTCCTCGTTTTTTAGACTTTCGAAAAAAAGATGCTATACTTAAAATTGTGAAAATTATCGAATGATTGAAGAGGGTGCAAGTAAGCTATATGACGGAACAGTGGAGAAAAGACAATGAATATTTATCTTATATAGAAGACTTATTAGAAACGACAGAAGTGCAACGCTTGGCCGATTTTGTACAACATTACCATTCGACACGTTTAGACCACTCAATAAGCGTTTCTTATAATAGTTATAAATTAGCAAAAAAATGGAACGGTGATGTCCGTGCGACCGCTCGTGCAGGACTACTGCATGATTTATTTTATTATGATTGGCGTACGACGAAATTTGATGAAGGTTCTCATGCGTATATGCATCCACGGATTGCAGCAGAAAATGCAGCAAAATTAACCGAACTGTCTGAGTTAGAAAAAGATATTATTATTAAACATATGTGGGGAGCAACGCTAGCTTTACCACGCTATAAAGAAAGTTATATCGTTACAATGGTGGATAAATATTGCGCGGTAAAAGAAGCTCTTTCGCCAGCAATGGGACAAATTAAAGTCCGCTGGCGCCATTTAGTTTTAAGAAAACAATCAGTTGTATAAATAAAAGCACCATAGACTTCTCCATAAGTCTATGGTGCTTATTTTCTTATTGGGGAATTAAAAAAGTAATGACTGCCATGAAGAGTAAAAATAGTCCTGCAATCCCGATGATTAAGAAATGTCTCTTCTTATGCACTGCAACAATTGCGATGAATTCCCGTAAGAAGGCATTTGGTAAATAATAGAGTGCCGTTTTTGCACCAATTCCATCCGCTCTTAATTGATTTTGACGGGCAAAGATAGCCGCTCGAAAAATATGGTAGTTATTAGATGAAAAAATGACTTTCACGTGATCAATATTGTAACTGTCGATAATCTGTTTAGAAAAAGCCATATTGGTTTGTGTGGACGTCGATAAATCTTCCAACAATAAATCTTCTTCAGGAATCCCTTGTTCTAAAGCGTATTGTTTCATAGCAAAAGCTTCAGAGACTTTCTCATCTGGACCTTGGCCACCAGAAAAAATAATTTTAAGTGGATGCCCAGTCTTTTGCTTTTGGCGTTGATAAAAGTTAAGAGCAGTATCGATTCGACGAGATAGTAAAGGGGTTACTTTCTCCCCATTGAGTAATCCAGCTCCTAAAACAATGATAAAATCTTGTTTTAGTTTTGGTCGATTGAGCTGATAAATCATTGAAATCGTAGCAAAATTTAAAAATACTGTAGCAAAGTAACCGAGCGAGAAAGGTAAAATAGCAAATAAGTAAACTAGATATTCAGGTATCTTATTGATGATAAAAGCATTGTAAAGTAAGAGCATGCTCAAAGCGATGGCTAAAATTAATGTGAGTAAGTTTCCTAATGAACGGCCTTCACGTTTTAGGACGATTAAACTATTCCAGTAAAGTAAAATAATTAAAGAAATCATCCCGAAGATTGCCAAAGCTAACACAAGCATAAATAGGAGAATGAAAAGACCTAAAACAATTAAATCACGAGTTTGAAAAAAGTGAAATCCTAAATAGATGCCGAAAATACCAAACCAGAAATTAAAAAGTAAACCATTGATGAGCTGTGTTTTATCTCGTTTGTAGTTTAAATAAATTAGTAATAGTAACGCTAAAATGATTCCTAGATAGAAGGATTTATTTTGGAGTTCAATAATTGATAAATAGACAATTAGAACCGTACTACCCCAAGCACTTAAGGGAACAAAATACTGTGGATTATTTTGCTTTCGCTGTTGCAAATAAATAAAGACAAATCCACTAAAAAGAACAATCAAAAATAGTATAGCTTGCAAGGGAGATTCTCCTTTCTTAGCGTTTCGAAAAGAATTGTTGGATTTTTTGCCAAGTCAATTGGAAAAAATTTGCTTTTTCTACGCTGCTTTTTGTTACTAAAATCGTTGTTAGGGCTTCGACAGGTTCCAGGTATCCAAGTGTATCTTGCGGATAAGTAACAGTCAGTTTAGCCACTGCTTGATTGGCTTCCACAGGAGCGATTAAAAGGGCTTGATTATCAAGATAGTCAAGTTTAAAATCGACAGTGTTGAGGTCTTCTTTGATAGGCAAAAACAATTCAATCGTATCTTGTGCAATTAAATCAACGCTGCCTTCTAGACTTTTTTCTACTGGAATTGGCTCAACTGTCGGAATCATTTGTCCTTTTGTGACAACAGCCTTACTTTCCCAAGAACCAAAGGCATAATCGAGCAAGCGGCTTGTTTCAGTATAGCGCGCATCAGGATCCTCTTGGTCAGTAGCATTTAATAAGATGGTAATGACTCGTTGATTATCTTTTTTCATGGTTGTAATTAATGAACGGCCAGCAAGATCGGTAGTTCCTGTTTTTAACCCGTCGACACCTGCTTTAGCGTAAGGCATACCTGGGAGTAAAAGATTGGTGGTATACATGATGCTTTCTTCATTATCTAAGTTCGTATAATTTAAAACAGATTGTGAAGTCACCTGTAGTGTTTCAGGAAAATCACGTATTAAATTACGTGAAACAAGGGCTAATTCTTTAGCAGTTAATTTGTTTTCATCGGTTCTTGCAGAGCCAGGATAAATTTCACCAGGAATATCTTCATTATTTAGACCGCTAGCGTTTACAATCAGAGGATTTTCAATTCCCCAAGCGATTAATTGCTCTTTCATTAAATCGACAAAAGCAAACTCCGTTCCAGCAACTTTTTCAGCTAAAGCAACAGTCGCTGCATTGGCTGAGACAATGGTTGCGGCATCAAATAGTTCTTTGACCGAATAATTTTGACCTTCAATTAAAGGGATATTTGATAATTCCGGACTAAGACTTAGTTCAGAGACGGCTTTAGAAATAGTTACGGGTGTGTCCCAAGCTAATTCTCCACTAGCGATTTTTGTCTGTACCACATATAAACTGATAAGTTTGGTGAGAGAAGCGATTTCGAGCTTTTCCTCACTATTTTTTTCATATAAAATTTTACCTGTTTCAAAATCAAAGGCTAAAGCTGCTTTTGCTTCGACTGAAAAATTATTATTTTCTTTGGTTGCTGCAAAAGATGATGTTTGGCCAGGTAATAAAAGAATCAGACTGAGAAAGATTGGGATAAAAATTTGGATTTTTTTTTTAAATTTCATTTTTTACTCCTTTTTACGCATTTAATAGTAAAAATTTAACAAAGACGGTAAAAAAATGCAATAAAAAACGTAGGAATTCATTGCATTCTAATGATGCATTCCTACGTTTAAAATCAGTTATTTTCTTTTTTAATTAATTTGTATGAAGAATCTTCCGTCTCGTCAAAAAAATAGAAAGCATCGGCTTGTTGTTCGATTGAAATTTCATAGCCTAGATGATCTAAAAAGGATAGACGGTTTCCTTTAAATTGATGGTCACGAATAGCTTGTTCTTTACCCTGAATAAGGAGTTTGAAATCGGGCGTAACAGTTACTTGAACAAAATCATTATTTCGTCGAAGGTAGTGCCAGTTTCCAATAAAATTTTGTTTGTTTTCTATGATGGCTGCTTGCTTATTTTTTTTGAGTAAAAGAGAGCCAACGACTCCAGTAACGATTGAAGCTGAAACAAATAATATTTTTTTATTCATCGGAACCCCTCTTTCGTCGTAAATGAATTGTTTTAACAATAATAATTATAGCATAATTATTATGAATAACTTGAGACTTTAGTTGGATTTTTTCTGCTTAAATATTGTTTTTATGTTACACTTCAAGAAGATCGGTTCCTTGAAGTGTATGGTAACACGTGGTAAATATCAAGTAATCATTATTGTTTATTCAAAAGTTACTGAGTAAATAAATTAAATCAAGAAAGTGGGAGAAGAAATGATAGGTTTAGGGATAATTGGGACAAATTGGATTACCCATCAATTTGTAGCTGCAGCAATTGAAACTGGGAATTTTGAGTTGACGGGCGTCTATTCAAGAAAATTGGAAACAGCACGAAATTTTGGTGAACGCTATGGAAATGTCCAATACGCGACCGATTTAGAGGAATTTCTTGCATTACCCAAGTTAAATACCGTGTATATCGCTTCACCAAATAGTCTCCACTTTAGCCAAGCAAAAGCGGCTATTTTAGCAAATAAAAATGTTATTGTAGAAAAACCGGCTTTTTCAACTCCGAAAGAAATGGCCGAAATAATTCAGTTAGCAAAAGAACAAGAGGTCTTGTTTTTTGAAGCCGCTCGTAATATTCACGAAGCTAATTTCCAGAAAGTTGCGCAAGAATTACCCGCGATGGATCAAATTATTGGTGCGAATTTTAGCTATATGAAATATTCTTCAAGATACGATGCCGTATTAGCCGGTGAAGAACCAAATATTTTCTCACCAAAATTTTCTGGCGGTTCATTAGCTGATTTAGGTGTTTATCCGGTATATGCTGCGGTTGGTTGGTTTGGCATGCCAGAATCGGTCCACCATTTTGCACGTAAAATTGTTACCGGAGTGGATGGTATCGGAACGATTATTTTACGCTATATTGATTTTGACGTAACAATCTTACATGGTAAAATTGGGGATTCCTTTTTACCTTCAGAAATTTACACAAAATCAGAAACGATTACATTAGATGGTATCAATGCGATTAGTCAAATGACAATCCATCGAAGACTCGATAATGAGGTCGTGGAGGTGCCATTAGAAGTTAAAGACAATCCAATGGTGGAAGAAGCGAATGATTTTGCAGAAATTATTAATAACCCGAGCGATGAAAAAAATCAAATCCGTTATCAACAATTAGTAAAACTAGCAGAACAAGTTAACACGTTACTTTATGAATTAAGAAATCAAGTGGGCGTTTCTTTTTCTGCAGATAAAGAATAGAGGAAAAATATGATACAAAGTAAGTTACCTGAAGTATGGCAAACAAGATGGCAAGAAAGTGGTTTTTTAGAGCCATCACTTATTCAGGAAAAAGTTTTTGAACCGTTGCAAGAGCAAGTCAATCTTGTTGGTATTTCACCAACTGGATCAGGGAAAACGTTAGCCTACCTATTGCCAACTTTATTACAAGTTAAACCTGGAGCGGGCAATCAACTGTTAATTTTAGCTTCTTCACAAGAACTAGGAATTCAAGTCACAGATGTTGCTCGCTTATGGGCCAAAGATTTAGGTTTGAAAGTTCAACCGTTAATCGGTGGAGCCAATTCAAAACGCCAAATTGAAAAACTAAAAGAAAAACCAGAAGTCATTGTGGGTACACCCGGTCGTGTATTAGAAATGATTAAACAAAAAAAACTAAAGGCACATTTACTGGAAAGAGTCATATTAGATGAAGCCGATCAATTGCTACAGCCAGGAGCAATTGAGTTTGTTCAAGGTATTTTGAAAAACACGCAAGAAAAAGCCCAGTACGCATTTTTTTCAGCGACTGCAGACGTTGCTCTACCAGCGATTGAAAAAATCGTCACTAAAGAGCTTACCATCATTGATGTAACGGATTTAAATCCTAAAAATGAAGGCGTTAAGCATTACTTCTTGAATGTTTCAAAACGCCAAGTTGTCGATACTTTACGTCGTTTGTCACATATGACAGATTTCCAAGGCTTTGTCTTTTTTAATCAATTATCTGAACTGGGAAATGCGGAAGAAAAATTATTATACAATCATGTTCCAGTTGCTTCATTAGCATCGGATCAATCAAAAGAAGTCCGTAAAATGGCTTTGGAGCGATTTAGAGAAAAAGAAATTCGTCAATTATTGACGACAGACCTTGCTTCTAGAGGATTGGATATTGAAAAAGTTCCTTACGTTATTAATGTAGAAGTCCCAATGACCAAAGAAAGTTATTTGCATCGTGGTGGAAGAATTGGTCGGATGGGAGCAGCGGGAACAATCGTGACCTTAGTACAAGAGCATACTGTCCGTGATCTAAAGCGAATGACGAAAGAGTTGGATATTTCGGTATCAGAAGTTTTCCTACATGGTGGCGAACTAACGCTTGAAAAACCGATTAAAGAAGAGTATAAAGAAAAGAAAACAGATACCACAGTAAAAAAAATCGAGAAACGTAGTAAAACCATTAACCCTCCCGAAAATAAGAAGAAAAAGGTAAAGAAGAAAAAAGATCAAAAAAATAAAGGTGCACGTAAGAAAAAAGTGCCACTTTCATAGAGAGAAAATAAACAAGGAGAGAAAATGAATTCTAGAAAAAGTGAAATTTTGCAAATTATTATTCAGCACCCTAAAGGATTGACAGCAAATGAAGTTGCAGAATTATTAAATATTGATCGAAGTAACGTTAGTCGTTATTTAAATGAACTTTTCAAAGAAGAACGGATTCAAAAGAGTGATGGTCGACCAGTTATTTATCAATCGATTTCAAATTCAGTTGAGGAAGTGCACGTTGATACATCGAGCTTTGTCACTTTTGATAATTTAGTCGGTGCCCATGATTCGTTAAAAGTGAGTATTCAACAAGCCAAAGCTGCAATTTTGTACCCACCCAAAGGCTTACATACCATTATTTTTGGCGAGACCGGAACCGGGAAGTCGATGTTTGCTGAATGCATGTATCATTTTGCTGTCTCATCAAAGACATTGAAAAAAGATGCACCATTTATTTCTTTTAACTGTGCCGATTATGCGCAAAACCCACAATTGTTGTTTGGTCATATTTTTGGGATTCGTAAAGGTGCTTATACAGGAGCGCAAGAAGATAGCCTAGGGTTAATTGCCGCAGCAGATGGTGGAATCTTGTTTTTAGATGAGATTCACCGCTTACCTCCAGAAGGTCAAGAAATGTTATTTACCTTTATTGACAAAGGAACGTATCGTCCACTAGGTGAAAGTACCCACGTTCATGAAGCTTCCGTTCAGATCATTGGGGCAACCACCGAAAATTCAGACAGCTTTTTGACAACTTTTAATCGTCGGATTCCAATGTCAATCACATTACCTAATTTGGCTTCTCGTTCTATCGATGAGCGCTATCAGATTATCTCATTGTTTATCAAACAAGAAGCAAATCGGTTAAATCAACATATTCAAGTTGAAAAAGAAGCAATTATTGCTTTTATGCTTTATGACGCTGAAGCAAATATTGGTCAAATCAAACGTGATTTGAAATTAGTCTGTGCTAAAGCTTTCCTACATTATCGTACTCATGACCAATCCCATTTAATTGTCCGAAAATCGGACTGTTCCTTAACGGTTCAAAAAGGTTTGCTCAAAGTGAAAGAATTTGGCGATCGCCTAGATTATTTTTTGGATGGTAAAGGAGAATATTTAAACTTTGATCCAGGTTCAAATGAGGTCGTTTGGTCCCAAGATCCCGAACGAAATATGAAAGTTTACAACGATATTGAGGAAAAAGTGGCAACATTGAGTGAAACTGGTGTGGCTAATATCGATTTGGAATTGTTGATATCTCGCGATGTAGATGCCTTTTTTGCGACTTATGTTGAGGAACTTGGACAAATGCCCGTCCATAAAGATTTAATTCCTAGTAATATTTGGCGATTAACGAATCGTCTGTATGATATTGCAGAAGAAGAGCTTGAGCGTAAGTACAATGAAAAGATGCGATTTGCTTTTGCCTTACATTTGCATAGTACTATTGAGCGCGTAGAAGAAGACCATATGATTGTTCATCCAAATTTAAATAGTGTACGAAAAAATCTTAAATTAGAATTTCAAGTCGCAATGGATTTATCCTCAATCATTGAAGAAGAATTGAACATTGAAATTCCATTTGATGAAATCGGTTTTATTAGCATGTTTTTATCGTTAGATGCGCAACAAGAAGAACTACATGCCGTTGAAAAAGTAGGAATCATCGTTTTAATGCATGGAAAAGCAACTGCCACTAATATGTTAGAAACAGCGCAAGAACTACTTGGTTCAACAACTGGGACAGCGATGAACATGACTTTAGATATTGAAGTAAAGACGATGTATAATCGTTTGTTAAATCATATTCAAATGAATCCTAAAGAATATGAAAATGGTATTTTGTTCTTAACAGATATGGGCTCACTCAACTCGTTTGCACATTTAATTTATGAGGAGACAGGGATTCGGACGAAGACAATCTCAATGACGAGCACAATGATTGTGCTTGAAGCGTTACGAATGGCCGATGTTGGTCGAAGTCTAGAAGATATTTTCCAAAATATTCAAATTTCATTTGAAACGGCAGTTCGTGATCAATTTAAAGATTTCCAAGCCGAATCAAAATTGAAAAAGGCGGTTGTTGTGACTTGCTTTACTGGAGAGGGAGCGGCAGCACGTTTGTATCAACGAATTGCTCCCGTGGTTGACCAGACAAAAGTTGAAGTTATTCAAATGCAATTTATTGAGAAGGAAACATTTAAAAAACATATTGATGAGCTTTTACATGAGTATGAAATTAAAGCAATTGCTGGAACGGTTGAAATTGAATATCAAAATATTCCATTCTTTTCAGCTTTTGATGTCTTCGATGATGAAAAATTAAATATGTTGAAACGCTTAGTTAGTGATAGCCTACCAGTTTCAACGATTGTTGAATCGTTGCAAGGCGCTATTACACACATTCAATCACTAGAAGATTTAATTGAAGAACTGCAACGTTTGGTTCATCAAATGCAAAATCATCTTCAACTGATTGTTGATCCAGCAGCGGAATCAGGCCTAGTCATCCATCTTGTGTTCCTTGTAGAAAGCATTTTACGAGGAGAAGTACGAAGAGGGTTTAAAAATTTAGCCGAGTTCCAGAGACAATATCGTTTAGAAAGTGATCTTGTTCGAACAGGTTTGATGGGAATTGAGAAAAAATATCAAATCCGCATTAGCGAGGATGAAATTGCTTATTTAACACAAATGTTTTTAGAAAATAAACTAGATTTACAACAACCTGAATTACACACTGGAATCTAGTGTGTATGGTGTAAATTGTTAGTGTAATAGTGTGAAAACCACGTCAGACCATTGATATATAAAGGTTTGATGTGGTTTTTTGTTTTGGCACACTTGTTGCTTATAGTATAAGTGTAAGGACAAAATAAATTGATGAGGTGGATATTATGTCAAAGAAAACAATTATGCTAGTTTGTTCCGCTGGGATGAGTACAAGCTTATTAGTTACTAAAATGCAAAAAGCAGCAGAAGCAAAGGGAATGGAAGCTGACATTTTTGCCGTTTCAGCATCTGAGGCCGATCAACAAATCGAAACGAAAAATGTTGATGTCCTATTATTAGGCCCTCAAGTTCGCTTCATGAAAGCACAATTTGAGAAAAAATTAGAACCAAAAGGGATTCCATTGGCTGTCATCGATATGAAAGACTATGGCATGATGAATGGACCAAAAGTGTTAGAACAAGCAGAGGGCTTAATGAAATAGAATTTCAGGGGGAATATAATCAAAATGGAAGAAAAAAACTTAGAATCGATTATGGGCTTAATTATGTTCGGCGGTAACGCCAAAAGTGATGCAATGGAAGCCATTGCTGCAGCGAAAGAAGGAAATATCAAATTAGCTGATCAAAAAATTGAAGATGCTAAAGCTTCTTTAGTAGAAGCGCACCGTGCTCAAACAGGATTATTAACACAAGAAGCACAAGGTGATCATATGACTGTCACATTATTAACAGTTCATGCACAAGACCATTTAATGACATCTATTGCTTTTACTGACTTAGCAAAAGAATTGGTTGATGTTTATCGTCGAATTGAAGAAAAGTAATTCTTAGTTTAGATAGACAGTCGTTGTGATTTGAACTTTGATTTAAATCTGAATAAAACCACATGTTTTAGGGAAGCCTCTTTTTATTATTGAAAGGGGCGGGAAATGACTAACGGGTTTAATGAAATTATTATATATAGGAGGATTTAAAATGGACGGATTTGTACAGTTTATGGAAGAAAAATTTGTTCCTGTAGCATCAAAAATTGGTGCTCAGAGACACCTTGTAGCCATTCGTGATGCATTTATGGTTACAATGCCAATGATGATTTTGGGGGCTTTAGCGGTAATGTTTAATAACTTACCAATCGACGCTTTCCAAAACTTTATGGCTTCAATTTTTGGTGGAGAAGCTTGGAAAGGCTTCGGCGGTTCAGTTTGGAATGGAACATTTGCAATTTTATCTGTATTTATTGCTTTTCTAGTTGCTTATAACTTAGCTCAAGGAGCAGGTAAAGATGGTTTAGCAGGTGGAGCGATTTCTTTAGGTTCTTTCTTTGCTCTAGGTGGCGCTTTAGGGATGTCAAGTACAGGTCTATTTATCGCTATTATTGTCGCTATTGTTTCAGGAGAATTATTTATTCGTTTAATTGGAAATGATAAATTAGTTATTAAAATGCCAGACGGTGTTCCACCGGCAGTGGCACGTTCATTCGCAGCTTTGTTACCAGCAATGATTATCATTAGTTTATTCGGTTTAGTTGCCGCAATTTTTGCTGCATTTGGTATTCCAGATATCGTAGGAGCTTTCTATACAGCGGTTCAAGAACCATTTATGGGGCTTGCAAGTACGTATCCATCAGCATTATTAATCGCATTCATTACACCATTCTTATGGTTCTTTGGTCTACATGGTGCGAACATGATCGACCCATTCATGCAAACAATTAATGCACCTGCGATTGAAGCAAACGTAACAGCTCTTGCAGCAGGTGATGTCGCACCTTACATCGTTAACAAACCTTTTATCGATAGCTTTGTTAACTTAGGTGGAACAGGAGCAACGTTTGGTTTGATTATTGCGATTTACTTAGTAGGACGTAAAAATAAAGCGTTCAATGTTGTTAATAACTTGAGTGCGGCACCAGGACTGTTCAATATTAATGAACCAATGTTATTTGGTTTACCAATTGTCTTGAATCCAATCATGTTTATTCCGTTTATCTTAGCGCCAATGATTTTAGTTTCAACAGCTTTCTGGGCAACGAAATTAGGTATTGTGCCAGCAGCAACATTTATGCCACCTTGGGTAACACCTCCAATATTAGGTGGATTCTTAGCAACTCAAAGTATTTCAGGAGCTATTTTAGCAGCAGTAAACTTAGTGATTTCAGTCTTAGTTTATATTCCATTCGTTAAAATTAGTGTAATGCAAGAATTAAAACGTGAACAAAACGCTTAATTATTTTTTAAAAGAGCCGTGACGAAACGTGTCATTGCTCTTTTTCTTTTGATTTATTTTCGGTATAATCGAGACAAGTAGCTGTTGATTTAGTAAGGAGTGATTTTTTGTCTGAAGTAAAGAAAATGCAACAAGAAGATTATCAAAAAATGTTTGATTTGGCTCAATACGCCTTTCAATTTGAAACAAGTGGTGCGTATCAAGAACGGTTTGAATATTTAGCTAAGCATTCGATTAACTATGGTTCTTTTGAGGGGGACAACCTGGCCAGTCAAGTCATGATGACCCTGTTTCATGTGAATTTCTTTGGTCAAAAACATCAAATGGGCGGTGTTGGTTTTGTTTCTTCGGATCCATCTTTTCGTGGTGGCGGTCGAATTGATCAAATCATGCAAGAACTTTTAAATGACTGCCGTGAGCAAGGAATATTGTTTTCTTATTTGGCACCATTTTCCTATCCTTTTTATCGCCGATATGGCTATGAATTACTTTTTGAAAGAATGTCCTTTAACATTCCAAGTGAAAAGTGGCTAAAAACAGTAGCAAAAGCAACTGGGAATGTTCGCCGAGTAAATTGGGAGGAAGCCAAGGATGTTTTACAAGTGATTTATGCTAAATCGATGGTTAAAGAAGAAGGTTATCTTGTTCGAGAAGATTGGTGGGCATATTATCGCTTTGAATTAAATCGTTCGAATTATTACGCGATTTATTACGATGAGCAAAACGAAGCACAAGGTTATTTGGTCTATCAAATTAACAATGGTGTTTTTACTTGTGTGGAATGGCAATTTTTATCAAAGAATGCCCAACAAGCTTTAAACCGCTATATTGCCTCACATATTGATTCGGTTAAAGAATTTAAATATGAGCAGTCCTTCAAAAAAGTAACACCGTTTTTTGAAACGGCAACACCTTTGGCTCATGTTTCGATCCGACCGGAGATGATGGTGCGAATTGTTGATGTAGAAGCATTTTTAAATGTCTATCCATTTGATACATTATCAAAATCATTTGCGATTACGATAGAAGAAGATCGATATGCTTCGTGGAATGAAGGAACATATGAAATTGTTGTCTCAGATGAGCGAAGTGTCTCAATAAAAAAAGTGCAACAAACAATTTTACCTAAATTAACAATCAGTGTTCAGAGATTTGCTCAGCTATTCTTGGGTTATCGATCCATCGAAGAATTACTTTTTCATGAATTTATGGAAGCTGATGAGGAAGTAATATCAATAATTGAATCGATTGAACCGAAGAAAACACCTATTTTAGAAGATTATTTCTAATAAAGTAAAAAGCATTCTTTATTTTTTCCCTAAAAAGGATTAAAATAGAGGGTGTCTTTTACTATTTATTCAGTGTAATTACTGTAAAAGGTCCTCGTACCTCAGTAGGATAGAGGGGCCGCCTCCTAAGCGGTATGCCGCTGGTTCGATTCCAGTCGGGGACGTTGCTGAAATCTTTTTAACCGAAGATTTCGGCTTTTTTTTTATAAAAAATGCGCGACCGTAAGTTAGATGATAGGTCTAACTTGCGGTCGCGCTTTACATTAATGTTTCAAATACCATTTCTGGAGCGTAACTTCTTTCGTTTAAATCAAGCGATTAGTTAATTAAATTCGCTTGAGCAACAGCTAAACGAGCTGCCGGGATTCGGTAAGGGGAGCATGAAATATAATCAATGCCAATCTTTTGGAAAAATGGAATCGAATAAGGGTCGCCACCGACCTCACCGCAAATACCAATCATCATTCCTTCTTTCGTTTGGCGAGCCTTTGCAACAGCTAGTTTAATTAGTTCGCCAACTCCTGTTTGATCGAGTGTCTGGAATGGATCTTGGACCATAATTTCTTTTTCTTTATAGCTATTAATGAATTTTCCGATATCGTCACGTGAGAAACCAAAGGTCATTTGTGTTAAATCATTGGTACCAAAACTGAAAAAATCTGAATTCATTGCGAGTCGATCGGCAATTAAACAAGCACGAGGTAACTCAATCATTGTTCCAATTTCATAAGGAAAAGGTTCTACTTGTTGTTCTTTAAATGTCTCAAGGACGGTTTCAGTTAGAAACTCTTTGATATTTCTCAGTTCATTTTCTTCTGAAACGAGGGGAATCATAACTTCGGGACGAACAAGGAATCCTTCTTTCATTAGTTTGATGGCACTATTGAAAATTGCACGAACTTGCATTTGATAGATTTTTGGTTCAGTGATTCCTAAGCGACATCCACGATGACCAAGCATAGGATTGGTTTCTTGCAATTTTTCAATTTGATTTTGAACTTCAGACGGGCGTCGCTTTAATTGTTTAGCCAGCGTGTTTATTTCATTCATTGTATGTGGTAGAAATTCATGCATAGGTGGATCAAGTAATCGAATAATCATTGGTTTGTCATGTACGGCTTTAAACATTTGATAAAAATCTTCTTGTTGGAATTCTAGCAATTTAGTTAAGGCCGCTTCAAATTCTTGATTATCTTGTGCTAAAATCACTCGACGCATTTCTAGCACGCGTTTTTCGCCAAAAAACATATGCTCTGTTCGAGCTAAGCCAATGCCTGATGCACCAAAATCAATAGCGGTTTGTAAATCAGAGACGGTTTCAGCATTTGCGCGAACTTTTAAAGAAGCATATTCATCAGCCCAAGCGAGTAATTGTTGTAAGTTTTGATTATTTTCGACAACAATTGTCGGAATATCACCTAAATATAGGCAACCTGAACTACCATCGACTGATACGAGATCACCTTCTGCTAACCGTATATCCCCACACATCATTGTTTTTGATTCTTCTTGTATATGTAGTGACTCACATCCGGTGACACAACACGTTCCCATTCCGCGAGCAACAACAGCTGCGTGAGAGGTCATTCCGCCGCGACTAGTCACAATGGCTTGACTGACAACCATTCCTTCAATATCTTCAGGCGATGTTTCTTGGCGAACTAAAATCACTTTTTTACCAAGCGCATGATATTCTTTGGCTTTTTCGGCCGTGAAGACAAGTTCACCTGTTGCAGCACCGGGACTAGCGGGTAGGCCTGTCGCTAATAATTTAGCATTAGTCAATTCTTTCTCATCAAAAATAGGATGAATTAATTGATCAATTGCCTCAGGAGAGATACGTAAAACAGCTTCTTTTTTAGTTAGACGCTGTTCCGCTACTAAATCTAAGGCAATTTGCAATGCAGCTTTGGCTGTTCGTTTCCCATTTCTCGTTTGTAAGATAAATAATTTCTCGTTCTCAATGGTGAACTCGATGTCTTGCATATCTTTATAATGCTTCTCAAGTTGCTCGGCATAGTGAACGAACTCTTTGTAAGCGGTAGGTAGCAGATTTTGTAAGGTTTCAATCGGTTCAGGTGTGCGGATACCTGCGACGACATCTTCTCCTTGGGCGTTAATTAGAAATTCTCCAAAAAGTTTATTTTCTCCTGTTGAAGGATTTCTTGTGAATACGACTCCCGTTCCACTATTATTACCACTATTTCCAAAGACCATAGATTGAATATTCACTGCAGTCCCTAAATGATGAGGAATATGGTGGATTTCGCGGTAGACCTTGGCTCGTTGATTGTTCCAAGATTTAAAAACAGCTTTAGTCGCTTCAAATAATTGCTCTATAGGATCTTGTGGGAAGCGAACATCATGTGTAATGAAGAGAGATTTAAAAGCTTCAATAAGTTGTTGCTGTTGTTCTTCACTAAAATCTTGTTGTTTTTTATTTAATTGTTTTTCTAAATCGTGTCGTACACGGTTAAAATTTTCCTTATTAATACTATAAACGACGTCGCCGAACATTTGAAGCAAACGACTGTAGCAATCGTAGGCGAAAGCGACATTTGTTAACTTGGCAAATGAACGAACGCGCTTGTCATTTAAACCTAAATTCAAGATAGTATCCATCATGCCGGGCATAGAAGATGCTGCGCCACTTCGAACGGAAACTAATAATAAATGATTTTCTTCAGTAAATGATTTATTTGTTTGTTGTTCCAACTTATTAATAGAAGCAATAATATGTTCCTTTAATTCTTTTTCAAAAAAAGTTTCATCATTTAAAAATCGGATACAACTTTCTGTCGTAATTGTAAAACCAGAGGGAACGGGCAGACCGAGTTTGGTCATTTCAGCTAAATTAGCTCCTTTCCCTCCTAATAATTCTTTTCCACTATTATTATCTTCTTCAAAAAAATAAATCAATTTATTCATATTGGACCTCCTAAAATTATATGTGAGTCATATATAGTTCTTAATCATCTTAATATGCGTCATATATAAAAGTCAACACTTAAATAAAATATGAATCAATTGAAAAACGAGAGATTATGTGTATAATAATACGCATAAAGATTATATATGTGCTTAATAAATAAAGAAGAGGAGAAGAAAATGAATCTAAGTGATCGACAAAAGAAGATTATAGAAATCGTTAAAGAATATCAACCTGTTAGCGGTGAAAATATTTCTGAACTATTAGATGTGTCACGAGCAACTTTACGTTCAGATTTATCCTTTTTAACGATGGCAGAAATTTTACAAGCGACACCCAAAGTTGGATATACCTATTCTGGTGCTAATTTAGAATCATTATTTTTTTATCGGACGTTTAGTACAAAAGTAGAAGAAATTATGATGACCCCAATCATGATTCCATCGGACACATCAATAAGAGAAGCAATTACTAGTTTATTCATGTACGATATTGGATCGTTATATGTGATTGATGAAGAGAAACTATTGGTAGGCACGTTATCAAGAAAAGACTTATTGCGAGCATCATTGAATTCCGATATTGATAAAACACCGGTTGCTGTTTGTATGACAAGAGTTCCTCATATCAAAACTTGTGTAGAAGAAAATACGATTTTAGAAGCAGCCTCGATTTTACAAGACTTTGAAGTAGACTCTTTACCAGTTGTTGAATCAACAAATAATCGAAAAGTTATAGGAAAAATTACCAAAACAAGAATACTAAATTTCATCACACAACAAGCACGCGATGCGGAATTAAATCAATAGGAGCGAATGAAAAATGAAAAGCGAAATTATTGTTTATACTATTTCAGATTCTTTAGGGGGCACTTCACGAAAACTATTATCAGCAGTGAGTGTTCAGTACCCCGATTTAGATTTTAATAACAGTTATCGATTCCCCTTTGTCAACAAAGAAGACGAGTTGTTAGGTATTTTAAAAGATGCATTAAATGATAAAGCGATTGTTATTAGTACATTAGTGAATGCAGAGTTAGCCGAAACCGCTCGTAATTTTAGTCAGAGAACAGGCCTACAATACTTAGATTTATTAAATCCATTCTTTGACTTGATTCGCGCGCGAACTGGCAAAAAACCAATTGAAGAACCTGGTATCGTTCATCGACTAGACAAGGAATATTTTAATAAAATTGCTGCGATTGAATTTGCAGTCAAATACGATGACGGGAAGAATCCCCATGGTTTCTTAGAGTCAGATGTAGTGTTACTCGGTGTTTCTCGTACTTCAAAGACACCGTTAAGTATGTATTTGGCAAACAAAGGCTATAAGGTTTCTAATTTACCACTCATTCCAGAAGTGCCATTACCTCAATTACTAGCTCAAGTGGACAAAAAGAAAATTATTGGTTTGACTTGTCATCCAGATAACCTTTCTAGAATCAGAACGAGTCGTTTAGATTCATTAGGATTGAATCATGCTTCAAAATATACGGATTTAGAAAAAATCTATGGAGAGTTAGAATACGCTAAGCAAGTCTTTGCGCAATATGATGCCTATGTCATTGATGTCACAGATAAATCAATTGAAGAAACCTCTTATTTAGTCGAAGATTATTTGAAAAATTTAGAATAAAGATTAATCTAGCCCTTTTTGATAAATACTTTACAAGTTGTAACCGTTTTATTTTGCGATATTTCATACTTCTGATACACTTAGAATGTAGTATAAAAATTGTAGGAGGTTATCATTTATGGCAAAAATCGGTAGGGAATTATTGAATCAACTCACATCGGAACAAGTGAAAGGCCCCTTTGTCACAATTATGTTAAACACTCATGTTGCACATCAAGAAGTTGAAAAAGATCAACTGAAGTTTAAAAACTTTATAAAAGAGTCCAAAAAACGTTTTGAAAAGCGCTATCCATCAGAAGATTGGTCAGTGATTCAAAAAAATGCAGAAGTTTTATTGGCAAGTCAAGATTTTTGGCGTCAAAGTACGAAGAGTGTAGCAGTTATACTAACACCAGAAGAGACCTTTGTTCATCGACTCAGTATAGAGGTAGATGATCAATACTACGTAGGGGATACTCCTTATATTTTAGCGATTATTAAAAATGCACAATTTAATTACCCGTATTATTTGCTAGCATTGAATCGTGACTCATTTGCCCTATATAAAATGGAAAATAAAAAGCTATCGAAAATCAATTTGCCGGAAGATGCGCCTGTGACAAAGGAAATTGCCTTAGGTGATGAGCTAACGGGGGGTGGAGCTAACTTCCGTTCATCTAGTAATTCAAGTGGGGATGCGAGTCATGGGACGTCTGCTAAGGATGAAGAAGTTGAAATTGATCGTAGAAATTATTATTATGCTGTAAGCAATTTCTTAAAAACATTTTTAGAAAATGAAGAACCAGCACCATTATTCTTATATGGCTTACCAGATAATCAGTCAGTCTTTAAAAAGGTTGCCAAAGGGCTAAATGTGCAGGGGGAAATTTCAGTGACGACTTCACCAGCACAATTATCCGTTGCAGAATTAGAAAAAAACGCTTCAAGAATTCAAGAGGAATTAAGCCGTAAAGAAGTGGCAGAATATCAAAAATTAATTGAAAACAAAGCGTATGAGCAGTTTTCAGATATTAAGCAAAGTGCTAGTTTAGGACGAATTGAAAAATTATTTATTACTACCGCCAATTTAATCCCAGGATTTGGTGAAGATCCGGATACAGAGTATGATTGGCGTCAAGAATTAAACTTAACTTCTATAGAAACGATTAGTAATGGTGGTGACGTTTATATTTTAGAACAAACAGACGCACCTGGTGGAAAATCCTTATTAGGAATTTTGCGCTATTAGCTATTTAAATTTAAGATAATTAAAAAAAGTTAAGAAAAAAGATGTTTTTCTAAGTTATGTATGCTATACTAAGTATGTAGTTTTTGTAATGGTAAATTATGGTAGTTTGTTTCATCTTTAAAACATCTCCCAAATTTTCACCTTAACAACAAATTGCAAAATATTTGTGTGAAACACAAGGAGGATTTTTAAACATGGAAACAGGTACAGTAAAATGGTTTAACTCAGATAAAGGCTTCGGATTCATCACTGCAGAAGACGGAAAAGACGTATTCGTACACTTTTCAGCTATCCAAGGCGAAGGATTCAAAACTTTAGAAGAAGGTCAAGCAGTGACTTTCGACGTTGAAGACGGACAACGTGGCCCTCAAGCTACTAACGTTAACAAAGCATAATTCAATTTGAATGAAACAAAGGCGAAGGAATTTATTCCTTCGCCTTTTTATATGCTCTGCTTTTGTAAACCTTCATACAAATGCCAGGGAAAGTATAGTATAATACCAAAAGAACATAGAAGGGGGAGAATAGGACGCATGAACGAAACATATGCGATTGTGGATATTGAAACAACGGGGACAAATCCTAAAGTTGATCGAATAATCCAATTTGGCTGTGTCTTAGTTGAAGACAATGAAATTGTTGGTCGTTTTTCGACAGATATTAATCCCGGCCAAGTCATCTCCAAACAGATCCAAAGCTTGACTCAAATCTCAAATCGCCAAGTGAAGAAAGCGCCTTTCTTTGAAGATATTGCAACTACTATTTACAACTTACTAGAAGAAACAATTTTTGTCGCTCATAATATTCATTTTGATTATCATTTTTTAAATCAAGAATTACTCCGATGTGGGTTACCAGCACTAAGCATTCCCGGAATTGATACTGTTGAGTTAGCTCAGATTTTCCTACCGACTGAGGCGAGCTTTCGTTTGAATGACTTAGCTGAAAGTCTTGGAATTGAACATGAAAATCCCCATCAAGCAGCAAGTGATGCGGAAGTAACAGCAAAATTATTAATTGAAATCGAACGTAGAGCCAAAGAGTTACCGATAGTCACGCTTCAAAAAATTGCACAATTAGGCTCAGAAACAAGTTATCAAACAAATCAGTATTTGCATGATTTAGTGAAGCGAATGAAAAAAGAACCTAGACAAATGGCTGCAGATACGATGATTGTCTCAGGAATAGCATTGAAGAAAAAGGAGATTGTAACTTTTCAACAACCGTTTCATACTGTGGACTATCCGACAACTAAAAAAGGGAAAGAACAACTTTTTAAAGAAATTCTGAGTTATCGACGCGCCCAAAGCAAGTTAATGAATTTAGTTTATCAGCACGCGACAAATGGAGAAGACAAATCTTTGTTAGTCGAAGCTGCAACCGGTACAGGTAAAACAATAGGCTATTTATTGCCAGCTAGTTACCTAGCAACTCCAGAAAAACCGGTAATTATTAGTACCGCTTCGATTTTATTACAAGATCAATTAATTAGTAAAGATATTCCACAATTAAACCAGATTCTTGATTATCCGATTCAACCAACAGTCATCAAAGGCAAAGGTCATTATATCGATTTGCAACGATTTTACGCTACTTTATCGAATCCAATGAAACAAAAACAATATCGATTGTATCAAATGAGATTGCTTGTTTGGTTGACTCAAACGGAAACGGGTGATTTTGGTGAACTTCATTTAACGAGCCTGAACCATTTATTCTTTGAAGAAGTGAAGCATCGTGGTGTACGCTACTTGGCCTTGAATCAACCATTCTATCAAGAAGATTTCTTGCGTCATTTGCATTTAAAGATGGAACAAAGTAACTTTTTAATCGTTAATCATGCCTTCTTAGCACAGGAAACGCAACGAGAAGAACTTGCTTTACCGGAAAGTCATTTGTTGATCATTGACGAAGCCCATCATTTGCCAGAAATCATGGAACAAGTGACGAATCAGTTTTTTGATACTGAGGTTTTTCAAAGAAAAGTTCGCCACTTACGTGAAGAAAACCAATTGTTCGATCAACTTGAGGAAATGTTTTCCAATGATATCGATATTCGCCATTTATTTGAGTTGTACCAAGAAGAACTCTTAGGCATGATTGATTTACAAGAAGAGATTTTAGCAGAAATCTTACTAAAATTTCCAATTAAACAAGAAATAATTCTACAAGAAGACCAACTCCAATTATCTGTGACAGGTAAGAAAGTTCGTCAAAAATTATTTTTATACTATGATGAAACACTCAATATTCAAACTCAAATTTCAACTCTTTGTTTGCAAAGAAAAGATCAATGGTTGGATCGTGATAAAATTGTTTATGGCGAACTCCTAACATTATTTGAATCGATTGAAGTTCAAGCAAAAGTGGTTAAAGATTGGCTGATAAATTGGAATTCTAAATTTATTCACAAAGTCTATTCGTATGGTAATCAACAAAGTGCACGGCTCCAATTAATCGATTTATCAGCAGCTATTTTGCCAAATACGGCATGGTTTCACCGGTACGAAAAAATCATTTTATTAGGTGGAACATTAAAGGTGCCTCGTCAAGCGAACTATTTTGCTAGCCGATTAGGTATTCCAGAGACCACGTTGAAAGTTATTCCGACACCATTTGATTACGAACAACAAGCTTGTTTATTTGTTTTAGACGAGGTAGTTGATTTAAAAGAAATTTCAACTTTTGAATATGCTAAGTTTATTGCCGACAATTTACGAGTAATTTTAGAAACCGTTGAACATTCGACTTTGGTTTTATTCACATCACATGAAATTTTAAAAAAAGTTTACTATCAATTACAAATGGACTTTCTTGAAAATGGCCGAGAGATTTTAGCCCAAGGAATTGGTGGAAGTCGTGAAAAAATTTTAAAAAGATTTCGTCATACCAAAGGGGCGATTTTATTTGGAGCCGATAGTTTCTGGGAAGGGGTCGATTTACCGGGAGATACACTGCAGTTATTAATCGTTACCCGTTTACCGTTTGAACATCCGGATCGACCGTTAATTGAGGCAAAAACCAATTATTCCCAAATCCAAGGCACTGATTATTTTCGACATGAATCGTTACCTAAGGCTTCTTTGCGGTTACGACAAGGGCTGGGACGCTTAATTCGTTCAGAAAAAGATCGCGGCGTGATGATTGTATTGGACCATCGTCTTGCACATGCTTCTTATGGAAAACAAATTCAAAGAAGTTTACCCAAAAATTTACCCATTTATTTATTGTCATTAGATGAAATGGTAGTGGAATTACGAACTTTTTTCTATAAAGAGTAATTAAGCATTCATAAATACGTAAAAATAATTAGTTGTGTCTGTTATAATAGACCCAGTAAGGAAGTGGCGATTATGAGTCAAATGGATTCGAAAGAAAAAAAGACAGTCGTCGGATTGTTCATCAGTATTGTAGTACTCTTAGTAATTATTTTAATATTTTCACTTTTTTATATTCGAGCGTCTCGTCCGATGCGACAAGCAAGGGATGAGGCAGTTGAATTAGCGAATAAACATGTTTCGTTAAAGTCAGTTGATCGATTTTATTGGTTTACTCGGGAAGAGACCTATTTTAGTTTAATCGCTGAAGATGAAAAAGGAAAAGAAATTGTGGTTATAATTCCAAAGAGCGGTCAAGAAATCTTAATTTTGAATCAAAACGAGGGTATCACCGAAAAAAAAGCCAAGTCAATTATCCAAAAGACATTTCCAAATGAAACGGTCAAAAAAGTGACACTGGGTGTTTACCAAGAACAAGTTGTCTGGGAAGTAATGACAAAAGTTTCAGACGAGGAATGCTATCATTTATTAGATTTTAACGATGGAAACTTAATTAAAAGTATCCCGACGATAGAATAACTGAAATATAAGGAGGATGAAAATGGAATGAAATTATCAAAACGAGCACAAAATTTACAACCGTCAGTAACACTTGCGGCCTCGGCTAAAGCAAAAGAATTAAAAGCCCAAGGATTAGATATTTTAAGTGTCACGTTGGGTGAACCTGATTTCCCGACACCAAAAAATATTCAAGACGCTGCAATTGAAGCCATTCGCTCAGGAAAAGCGAGTTTTTATACACCAACGGCTGGGATTCCTGAATTACGTCAAGCAATTGTGGATTATATTGAAAAATATTATGGTTTGTCTTATTCGCCTACACAAACATTAGTGACTGATGGTGCGAAGTTTGCTCTCTATGCTTTGTTCCAAGTGATTTTAGACCAAGATGATGAAGTCATTATTCCAGTACCTTATTGGGTTAGTTATGCAGAACAAGTTAGTTTAGCAGGAGGAACACCGGTTTTTGTACTTGGTCTTGAAGAAAATCAGTTTAAAGTGACGGTTGAAGATTTAGAAAAAGCCCGTACTCCTCAAACGCAAGCGATCGTTTTAAATACACCTTCGAATCCTACGGGTATGATTTATACAAAAGATGAACTACAATCGATTGGTGAGTGGGCGGTAGATCATGACATTTTAATTGTAGCGGATGATATTTATGGTCGTCTGATTTATGGAGATGCTGAATTTACTCCGATTGCTACGATTTCTGAAGCGATTCAAAAACAAACGATGATTATTAATGGCGTTTCTAAGACGTACTCTATGACAGGTTGGCGGATTGGTTTTGCTGTTGGAGACATCCAGCTAATTAAAGCAATGACAGATATTGCTTCGCAAGCGACAAGTAATCCAACTGCAGTGAGTCAATACGCAGCACTAGAAGCCTTGACGGGACCACAAGATTCAGTAGAAGTGATGCGAAAAGCATTTGAAGAACGTTTAAACAAACTTCATGCCTTAGTAGTTGAGATTCCGGGTTTCACTTGCGCCAAACCTCAAGGAGCCTTTTACCTGTTTCCAAATGTTGCGGGTGCGCTAAAAATGTGTGGTTATACAGATGTCACAACTTTTACCGAGGATTTATTAAATGAGGCTCATGTGGCACTGGTAACAGGTGCTGGTTTTGGTGCGCCAGAGAATATTCGAATCAGTTACGCCAGTGATTGGGAGACTTTAGAGGAAACTGTAAAAAGAATCAAAGCTTTTGTTGAAAAAAAGTCTCAAAAGTAATACACTTTTAAAGGATGTTTAAATTTATAGAATGGAGAGACATAAGTGAAACAAATTCAAATTATTGATGCCAAACACCATGTTGGTGAAACAGTCCAAATTGGTGCGTGGATCGCAAACAAACGTTCAAGCGGAAAAATTGCTTTCTTACAATTGAGAGATGGGACAGCTTACTTCCAAGGAATTGTTGTGAAAAATGAAGTTGGAGAAGAAATTTTCCAAACAGCAAAAAATCTACACCAAGAAACAGCGGTATTAATTACAGGTGAAATTCGTGAAGATAGCCGTTCGAAATTTGGCTATGAAATCGGGATTGAAAATATTGAAGTTGTTGGAGAAAGTAATGAGTATCCAATTACACCAAAAGAGCATGGAACAGAATTCTTGATGGACCACCGCCATTTATGGTTACGTTCTTCAAGACAACATGCAATCATGCAAATTCGTAACGAGATTATTCGTGCAACTTACCAATTCTTTAATGAGCGCCATTTCGTTAAAATTGATCCACCGATTTTAACTGGTTCTGCTCCTGAAGGAACAACTGATTTATTCGAAACAGATTACTTTGACCAAAAAGCGTACTTATCACAATCAGGTCAATTATATTTAGAAGCCGCAGCAATGGCTTTTGGAAAAGTATTCTCATTCGGACCAACTTTCCGGGCTGAAAAGTCAAAAACACGCCGTCACTTAATTGAATTTTGGATGATGGAACCTGAGATGGCTTTTACTACTCAAGAAGAAAGTTTAGTCGTTCAAGAAGAATATGTAGCATTCTTAGTACAATCTGTTTTAGATAATTGCGACTATGCGCTAGATGTTCTAGGACGTGACCGTAGTGTTCTTGAGAAATATACAAAATTACCGTTCCCAAGAATTTCTTACGATGACGCTGTGAAATTACTAAATGATAATGGCTTTGATGATATCACATGGGGTGAAGACTTTGGTTCACCACATGAAACATTTATTGCCAACTCATTTGATCAACCAGTCTTCATCTTAAACTATCCAAAAGCAATCAAACCTTTCTATATGAAACCACACCCAACACGTGAAGACGTTGTGATTTGTGCGGATATGATTGCACCTGAAGGATACGGAGAAATTATTGGCGGATCTGAACGTGCAACAGATTACGAATACGTATTAGAAAAAATTCGTGAGTTCGGTTTAGATGAAAAAGAATACGAATGGTACTTAGACTTACGTAAATACGGAAGCGTACCACATTCTGGCTTTGGATTAGGTCTAGAACGTGCAGTAACATGGATTTCAGGAATTGAACATGTCCGTGAGGCGAGTCCATTCCCACGCTTATTAAACCGTTTATACCCATAATTAAAAGATAATTAGCGTTGATAGAGACCAACGATGTCTTTATCAACACTTTTTTACTTTGAAAGGCCAGAAGTATTACCTGAATAATTCATACTTTTAATTAAAACCATGTGAAACTGCCTCACGGCAGCTTACAATTACT
>NZ_JBHSGT010000051.1:0-26113 GCF_042654605.1 Enterococcus eurekensis | reverse complement strand
CGCCGCCAGCGTTCGTCCTGAGCCAGGATCAAACTCTCATTAAAAAAGTTGAAACAACCTTTCGGTTGATAAGCTCATAAATTAACGTTGCTAGCATATTGCTTGTTGTATGTTTGTTTCTATAAATAGAAACATTCTACACGTTTGTTGTTTGTTTTGCTTGCTTTGTTCAGTTTTCAAAGGTCTACGTTGTTGCTGTGTTAGCAACTTTTATATCATATCAGGTTGACGTTTTATTGTCAACACTTTTTTATAAAAGTTTTTTGTAACTTTTCTTTAAAAGTTATCTGCCGTTAACAGCGACTTCGTTATAATAACAAATCGCACCATTACTTGTCAACCACTTTTTAACATTTTTTCAATCTGAAAGTTTGTTATTTTATATGGTTATTTGCGACTTAGTTATAATAGCATTTAGTTAAACACACGTCAATTGTTTTTTAAAAAATCTTTTTGTGTTTTCAACAACTACTAATATACCAAGGAAACAGCATCAGGTCAACCATTACCCACCTTCGACCCTCTCTCAAACTAACGATAATTAAAGTGTTATTTTTAGGTTTCGTTCGCCTTTAAAGATGGATTTTGTAGGAAACAATTCTAAGAAAAGAAAAAAAGGCGGAAAACAAGAAATATCCTTGTTTTCTCAGCCTTTTAATGAAAATATTTTTTTATCTCATTGTTGGGAATAGTAAAACATCACGAATCGATTGTGCATCAGTTAATAGCATAACTAGACGGTCAATCCCAATTCCTAATCCACCAGTTGGCGGCATACCGTACTCTAATGCTTCTAAGAAATCTTCATCCACACCATGCGCTTCATCATTTCCATCGGCTTTTTCTTGATCTTGTGCTTCAAAACGCGCACGTTGATCAATCGGGTCATTTAATTCTGTAAAGGCATTGGCGAATTCACGGCCAACAATAAATAACTCGAAACGGTCCGTAAAGCGATCATCTTCTGGATTTTTCTTCGCAAGCGGAGAAACTTCCACAGGGTGTCCGTAAACAAAAGTTGGTTGTTGTAATGTATCTTCGACAAATACTTCGAAAAATTCATTTAATACATGACCGACTTCCATATTTTTTGTTACTGGTACATTATGCTCTTTTGCAAGTGCATGGGCTTCTTCAGTTGTCATTTTTTGCCAGAAGTCAACACCAGTAATTTCTTTAACAGCATCTGCCATATGAACACGACGGAATTCCGGTCCTAAGTCAACTGTTTGTCCATCGTAAGTCACTTCTGTCGTACCTAATGTTTTCGTTGCAGCATGACGAATAATACCTTCTGTTAAATTCATGATATCTTTATAGTCAGTATATGCTGTATAACATTCCAACATTGTAAATTCAGGATTATGTGTTGTATCAATCCCTTCGTTACGGAACACACGACTAATTTCATAAACTTTTTCCATGCCACCGACAATTAAACGTTTTAGATGTAGCTCTAAAGCGATACGTAGGTATAATTCCATATCAAGTGCGTTGTGGTGTGTTTCAAATGGACGAGCCGATGCACCACCTGCTTGGTTATGTAAGACTGGCGTTTCCACTTCTAAATAACCTTGTCCATCAAGGTAACGACGGATTTCACTAATAATTTGGCTACGTTTCATAAAACGATCGAAGCTTTCTTTATTACTAATTAAGTCCAAGTAACGTTGACGGTAGCGTTGTTCAATGTTTGTTAAACCATGATATTTGTCTGGTAATGGACGCAAAGCTTTCGTTAACAATGTTATTTCCGTTGCTTTAATAGAAACTTCACCTGTATCAGTTTTCATAATTTCTCCAGTTACACCAAAGAAATCACCTAAGTCTGCTTGTTTGAAGATCTCGTAAGCCTCATCGCCTACTTGATCTTTACGTACGTAAATTTGAATACGACCTTCACGATCTTGCAAATGAGCAAAGCCAGCTTTTCCTTTTCCGCGCTTTGTTACCATTCGTCCAGCAATACTACTTGTTAGTGCCATTTCCTTTAATTCTTCTTTTGATCGTTGGTTAAATAATTCATGCAACTCGGCAGAATTATGGGTACGGTCAAAACGTTGCCCAAAAGGATCGATTCCTTCTTGTTGCAAATGTTCCATCTTTTGACGGCGAACTAACATTTGGTCGTTAAGTTCTTCTTGTGTTTGGCGTTCCTCTGTCACGAGTCATCCTCCATTCTATTTTTCACTACTTTTCTATAATGCCAATGAAAACGAGAAAAAGCAAGCTGAAGTTGTTCCTTCTACTCACTTTTCTCTTGACTTTTTAACGGATAATTGGTTGGTTCTCAACTTTATCTAAAAACTCTGTCAATAATTGAAGTGTTGTTTCTCTTGTTTCTGATTGATTAATCGCTGCCTTAACTTTAGCAGCACGCGGAATACCTTTTAGATAGTAGGCGGCGTGCTGACGAAATTCACGAGCCGCGATTTTTTCTCCTTTTAATTGAATTAAACGTTCAAAATGCAGCTTCGCCGTATCAATTTTCTGACGAGGCGTTGGTTCTGCAATCAATTCGCCTGTTTCAAGGAAATGTTTTGTACGATGAATCATCCAAGGATTTCCCATTGCCGCACGACCAATCATCACCGCGTCACAACCGACTTCTTCAAACATTCTTTTCGCATCTTCTGGAGTACGGACGTCACCGTTACCCATAAAAGGAATCGACAAGTGTTTCTTGACTTCACGTAAAACATCCCAATTTGCGTTACCTTCATACATTTGGACACGCGTGCGACCATGCATGGCAATTGCAGCAGCCCCAGCAGCTTGTGCGGCTTTGGCATTTTCTACAGCAAAAATATGCTCATCATCCCAGCCGATACGCATCTTAACTGTGACCGGTTTTTCAATCGCGGAAGAAACAGCTTGCACCATTTCATAAACTTTATCAGGGTCGAGCAACCATTTCGCGCCAGCCTCCGCTTTAATGATTTTATTGACAGGGCACCCCATATTAATATCGATAATATCGGCTGTTGTATTTTCTGCCACAAATTTAGCGGCTTCTACTAAAGTTTCTTTCGTCCCACCAAAAATTTGAAGGCTAAGTGGATGTTCCGTTTCGTCATCGATGTAAAGCATTTCAAGGGTTTTTTTGTTACGCATTTGAATCCCTTGGTCACTGATCATTTCACAAACAACTAATCCTGCGCCTGCTTCTTTAACCGTCACTCGAAAAGCAGCATTGGTAATCCCCGCCATTGGGGCAACGACTACTCGGTTTGGAATGGCTACATTACCAATTTTCCAACCTTGTTCCATCTACTTTTTGCCCCCAGTAATTTCTTCAATCAAAGCAGTTAAATCTGCTTCATCAAAGTGGTACTTGTTATTACAGAACGAACATACCGTTTCAGCTCCTTGATCTTCATCAATCATTTGTTGAATTTCACTTGAGCCTAATGTTAAAATCGCACGCGAGAATTTTTCTTTTGAACAATCACAGTGGAACTGTACCGGTTGTTCTTCTAAAAATAAAATACGTTCACCTTCAAAAATGACTTCTAAGATTTCTTCCGGGGTCTTCCCGTGATCAATTAAATCAGAAACACGCGGCATTTGGGCTAAACGTTCTTCTAATTTTCCTAAAACAACATCATCTGCACCTGGTAAAACTTGTAACATAAAGCCACCTGCAGCTCTAATGCTTTCATCGGTATCAACTAACACACTTAAACCAACTGCTGAAGGAATTTGTTCAGAAGCGGCTAAGTAATAAGTAAAGTCTTCTCCTAACTCACCTGAAACAATTGGGACTTGTCCTGAAAAAGGTTCTTTTAATCCTAAATCTTTAATAACTGAAAAAACCCCTTCGGTTCCAACAACACCACGAACATCAATTTTCCCATGTTCATTTGAAGGAAGACTGACGTGAGGATTTTGAATGTAACCTTTAACATTTCCGCTAGCGTCACCATCAACGACGATAGCGCCACCAGGACCGTTCCCTTGAATTTTAACCGTTAAACGGTCGCCTTCTGTTTTTAAATCACTACTACTTAATAGTAATGTACCAACTAATGCACGACCCAGAGCCGCTGAAGCACTGTGCCATGTATCATGTCTTCTTTGCGCTTCTGTCACAGTTTCTGTCGCATTAATTGCATATGCTCGAATATAGCCATCATAGACGAGTGCTTTGCTAATGTAGTCTTTCATTCTATTCGCTCCTCTTATTTACTCACCGTATCATACTAGCATCTCTTCATTTTTTCAACAAGGATGCCTAAAAATTAATAAAAGAGGTCATTTCTGGAACGGTCAGTAACGAGTAAAAGCAAAGAATTTTCCGAAAGTGTTTTTTACTTTTGAAATAATTCTAGCTTATTACCGAGTCATTGTGGCAGAAATGCCGATAAAAGAGGTCATAATAATGAGCGGTCAGCGACAAGAGATAAGGCGTCAGCAGAAAAAATTGTTTTTTTGATTTTATTCTGCTGACAACTTATCTCCGCAGTCGTTGCTCATTTTATGCCGTTTAATGGTAGGTCATTTTATAAGCGGTTAATTGTGAGAGATAGCGAAGCCTATCGAGAAATCGTTTTTTTGATTTCGACGAGAGGAAGAGCTATCTCCGAGCAATTGCTTATAAAATGCCGATAAAAAGAGGTTGCACGTTATTATGCAACCTCTCCTTGTTTCCTTATTGATCAGAATTGTCAGTTGAGTCTTCTTTTGTTTCTTCTGTCTCTTCTTTTAATTCTACTTTTTCTTCTTTGAACTCTTGATGTTCTTCAACTTGTTTTTGCGCGTCTTTTTCTTCTAAGGCACGTTTTGCTTCCTCATAAGATTGAGCAACACGCTCACTTGGGAACTCATCTTCTGCAAAATCAGCTGGCATTTCGCCTGTTTCAAATAATGATTTAATTGCTTTTGCATCTAATGTTTCAAACTCAAGTAATTTTTGCGCGATTAATTCGTTTTTCTCCCGGTGTTCTTCAATGATTTCACGTGCTTTTTCATGTGCATCCATTAAAATTTTACGAACCGCTTGGTCAATTTCAAAAGCAACTTGTTCAGAGTAAGCTTTTGTTTGACCGTAGTCACGACCAACAAAGACTTGGTGGTTTCCTTCATATTGAACAGGACCTAAATCACTCATTCCGTATTCGGTTACCATACTACGTGCAAGACCTGTTGCTTGCTCGAAGTCATTTGAAGCGCCTGTTGATTGAACGTTGAAGAATACTTCTTCCGCTGTACGTCCACCTAAAAGGCCAACGATTTGTTCAAACATATCTTCTTTCGTGTGTAGGAATTGATCTTCTTTTGGTAAAGCGATCATATATCCGCCCGCACGACCACGAGGAATGATGGTTACTTTATGGACGATACGTGCACGGCTTAAAACTAAACCAACAATTGTATGTCCTGCTTCATGGTAAGCAATCATTTCACGTTCACGTTTGTTAATTGCACGATCTTTCTTCGCAGGGCCAGCAATCACACGGTCTTGCGCTTCATCAATATCTGAAGCATCAATTTGTTTTTTATTACGACGAGCCGCTAGAAGAGCTGCTTCGTTTAAGACGTTTTCTAGTTCTGCACCGGCAAAACCTGGTGTTTGTTGTGCAACGACTTTCAAATCAACGTCGCCCGCTAACGGTTTGTTACGTGCATGAACTCGTAAAATCGCTTCGCGTCCTTTAACATCTGGACGACCAACTAAGATTTGACGGTCAAAACGACCTGGACGTAACAACGCTGGATCTAAAACGTCTGAACGGTTGGTTGCGGCAATTACAATAACGCCTTCGTTTCCACCGAAACCATCCATCTCTACTAGCAATTGGTTCAATGTTTGTTCACGCTCATCGTGTCCACCACCCATACCGGCTCCACGTTGGCGACCAACTGCATCAATCTCATCAATAAAGATAATTGCAGGGGCATTTTTCTTCGCTGTTTCAAATAAATCACGAACACGGCTAGCACCGACACCGACGAACATCTCTACGAAATCAGAACCTGAAATCGAATAAAATGGCACGCCTGCTTCACCCGCAACTGCTTTAGCAAGTAATGTTTTACCCGTTCCTGGAGGGCCCTCTAAAAGAACACCGGCTGGAATACGAGCACCTAAAGCCACGAAACGACGTGGATCTTTAAGAAATTCGACAACTTCGACTAATTCTTGTTTTTCTTCCTCTGCACCAGCAACATCTGAAAAACGAACTTTGACAGCTTTACCGTCGGCTTCTTTGGCTTTTGATTTACCAAAGTTCATTACGCCACGGCCACCGCCGCCACCACCGCCACCACCTTGTTGACTCATCATCATATAGAAGAAGAAGATGAAGATCACAATTGGTAAGAAGCTAAGTAGTAGTGATAACCAAATACCACTTGAAGATTCTTCTTGAATTACTGTTTTCACACCAGCTGTTTTCGCTGTTGACGTGATTTCATGTAAAGTTGAATCATTCGGTAATACAATGGTTGTAAAACGAGTCGTTGATGCTTGGGTTGAACCAAGGACGCTTAGCCCGTTACTATTTTCAATTTTTTGTTCTGATTTAAATTCACCAGTAATTCGATACACGCCATTGGCAGGTTGAATGGTAAACTCTTTAACGGTACCTTCTTTTAACTGCTGTGAAAATTTTGAATATTCAATCTCAGGTGTCTGACTATTTCCATTTCCGAAGAAAAAGTAGACCACCATGACCATTGCTAACAAAATTAGTACGTAATAAAGGGTATTTCTAACTGTACCTTTATTTTTATTATTCATGGGGCTCCTCCTTAGCACTTTGTCTATCTTTGACCATTATACTGCATTCCCTTTGCTTTGAAAACGCTCAATTTTGAGACTGATAAATCTCTGGTTTTAAAACACCCACATATGGAAGGTTACGGTAATGTTGTTCATAGTCTAAACCATAGCCAACAACAAACTCATTTGGAACATCAAAGCCAACATAGTCTGCTGTAATATCCACAACGCGACCTTCTGGTTTATCTAATAGTGTAACAATTTTAACTGAGTTTGCTTTACGGTATTTAAATAAATCAACTAAATATGCTAGCGTACGACCACTATCAATGATGTCTTCCACCACTAAAATGTCACGGCCTTCAACCGTTGTATTTAAGTCTTTCACAATTTTTACTTCACCAGAAGAAACTAAGGCATTCCCATAACTAGAAACGTCCATGAAATCAATTTCCACTGGGCAGTCCATCTCACGAACAATATCTGCCATAAAAGGAACAGCTCCGGTTAATACTCCCACAATTAATGGTGTTTTATCCGCATATTCTTTTGTCAATTCTTGACCTAATTCAGCACAACGCTGGCTAATTTCTTCTCTTGTAATTAAGATTTTTTCAATATCATTTGCTAACATAAAGTTCTCCTTCCAATCTTTACTTCTTGTATTTAAAAAGAAGTACGTAGTGTATTTTATCAGTTTCTTCCATAATACTCAAATAGGAAAGTGTATATGGTAGGATTCCGATAATTTTTTGTTCTTTATTCATGATTAGCCAAGCTTCATCTCGTTCTTCAAGTGGGACTTTTTGATCAATAAAGTATCGCGAAACCTTTTTGTTTAAGTTTTCACTCAACAAAATGCGATCGCCTGCTTGTCGTTTGCGTAGAATAAGCGATTGTACTGAGTCTACGCAAAATTCTTGGCGAAATTCTGACCAAAGTTTGACTTTTTCAGGAATTTTTTCTTCTCCAATTGGAAAATAGCCAATCCACTGATGATCCGATAAATAAATCGTTTCTCCAGGATTCAACATTTGTGTTTGTGAGTCGAATGCGGTTGTTTGTTTTTTTCTCAAATAAAGCATGCGATAACGTCTCGCAAAATGCCACTCCTCCACTAAATCAACTTGCCACTGGGAATGTTCCCTGTTCGCTAAAAGCTTTGAAACTTCTATCAATTGTTTTTTTGAAATGACCATTTTCCACAATTCCTGGGCTTGTCGGGCCACTTCTTTTAAAAAATATTTTTTCTCAAAATCCGACGCTTGTTCATACCAAGCCAAATCAATTGCCATACTTTGCGCACAAACCTGGACATTTTGTGAAAACCATGACTGTTGTTGCTCTCCTAGCCAATCGCCAACCTCCTGAATTTGTTCGGATAATTGTTGAAAATGCGGAAAACTCTGCTTGTTCTCATTTTTTAAAACCGGTAAAATTTGGTGCCTTAATCGATTCCTTTGGTATTGCAGTGTTTGATTCGTTTCATCTTCAAAATAAACAAGCGCATGTTCCTTGGCATATTGCCGAATTTGCTCCTTTGAAAAAAAGAGGAGCGGACGAACTAAGCGACCTGAAGCAAAAGGTTGATTTAGAACAATCCCCTGGCTGGCAAACAAATCACCCGTACGAACCATTTTCATCAGCATCGTTTCGACTTGGTCTTCTTGATGATGGGCTGTAACCAATACATCGTAATCGTGCTTTTCCATGATTTTTTTAAAAAAATCATAGCGAAACGTTCTTGCGAGACTCTCGATATTGCCTTTAATGGGCACCTGCCAACGTTTCATATAAAAAGGAATTTGGATCTTTTCACAGTAATCAGCAAGAAAAGCTTCTTCCTCCATTGAAACTTCACGCAATTGATGGTTCACATGAGCCACTCCAATAGCGATTCCCGTGCTCGTAAGTTCTTGTAAAAGATGCAGTAATACCATCGAATCCACGCCGGTAGAAACCGCAATTAATACTCTAGATTCATTGTGCCATAAGTGGTTATCAATGGCTATTTTTTGAACTTGATTCACGAACATTTTATCGACCTACCTTTTAAAATGGTTGGATGGTGTCACAGTGTAACTATCTCTACTTATTACTCGTCACTGAACGTTCCAGAAATAGCCTCTCTCTTAAACGGCATTTTCTAAGCAATTGCTCGGAAATAACTCTTCCTCTGGTTGAAATCAAAAAACGATTTCCCCATAGGCTTTGTTATCTCTCGCAACTGAACGCTTAAAAAATAGCCTCTCTCTTAAACGGCATTTTCTAAGCAATTGCTCGGAGATAACTCTTCCTCTGGTTGAAATCAAAAAACGATTTCCTCATAGGCTTTGTTATCTCTCGCAACTGAACGCTTAAAAAATAGCCTCTCTCTTAAACGGCATTTTCTAAGCAATTGCTCGGAGATAACTCTTCCTCTGGTTGAAATCAAAAAAACGATTTCCCCATAGGCTTTGTTATCTCTCGCAACTGAACGCTTAAAAAATAGCCTCTCATTTAAACGGCATAAAATGAGCAACGACTGCGGAGATAAGGTGTCAGCAGAATAAAATCAAAATACGATTTTTTCTGCTAACCTCTTATCTCTTGTCGTTAAACGCTCATTATTATAGCCTCTCATATAAAAAACAGGTGGTTCGTTTTACGTCCACCTGTTTCGCGTTTTATTAATTGCGGCGTCCGCCACGTCCTCCGCGTTTACCTTCTGTACTGCGGCGTAATGTTGACAAACGGTCATCACTATCTTTTAAAAATGAGCTCATTAGCGAATCGAAATCTTGTTTTCCTGATGCATTATTTGCATTGGAATTTTGATTCTGATTTTTAACGAATGGTTTTTTTGTATTCGGACGTTGAAAATCTTTTTTAGGAAACTCACGTCGTTCTTCTTTTGGTTTGTCGACTGCTTTACGAATTGACAATCCAATTTTTCCGTCGTTTCCAACGGTCGTTACTAAAACAGTGACCTCATCGCCAACTTTTAGTACTTCATTGATATCCTTTACAAAACCATCTGAGACTTCACTAATATGAACGAGACCTGTTTTGCCTCCGCCTAAATCAATAAATGCACCAAAATTCGTAATACCCGATACTTTTCCCTTTAGTTTAGCTCCAACTTCGATTGACATAAAACCTTTGTTCCTCCTAATATTTTACCCATTTATTTATTCATTTCAGGCCAACTTAACCATGATTAAACTGTCCTAAATAATGATTGAATCCGATTATAACACGTCTAGTGGCTGATTAATATTAATATCAATCACTGACACTTTATTCATTACTTGTTTCATGTTCCGGTAAAGGAAAAACAAGTTCGCCATCTTTAGAATAGAGGAAGCGATCACGAGCAATTTTTGCCACGTAGTCTTCATCTTCCAATAAATCAACTTCTTTTTCTAATTTAGCTTTCTTTTCTTTTGACGCTTCTTGCGTCGCGACGGCCTCACTTTGATACTTTTCTAGGTTTTGCAAACGAAGATAGTCGTTAAAAAGCGAAATCCCCACACTTAGGAAGATGACTGTTGCAATCGCAAAAACCAAGGCTAAACGACGGCGACGAAAAATAACTTCACGACGTTTTTTAACTTGTTGCGCATAATGTTGTTTTGCGTAGTCATTTTCAAGAAACTCAATTTTATTTGGTTCTTCTTGATTCATGCCATTTCCTCCGTTTGTATGATAGTCGATTTTATTATACCAACAACCCAATGGCTTGTCTAACCTATTTTAGTCAATTGACTCTTGTTTTTCATCAGAAATCAATGTGTACATTTTCGCTGCATCTTCTTTTTTTGTCGATTCATGCAATTCGTTAATTTTATAAATCACTAAGCGATTCCCAAATTGGATTTGTAATTGATCGCCAACTTTAACCGTACTACTTGATTTTGCTACTTTGCCGTTAATTTGAATCCGCCCTTTATCTGCCACTTCTTTTGCGACAGAACGACGTTTAATAATTCGGGAAATTTTCAAAAATTTATCTAATCTCATTTTTTCCGCCTCATTCTATTTAAGATTTTTTTGCCAAATGGTAAATAAAACCATTCTCTGATACTAAATAATTTAAAATATAACAGTGCCGCAATGAAACTTGTGATACCAATTAAAACGCCAGCGAATGTTAAAAATAGTGCCATCGTTCGATCGATTTGCGTCCCATAAAAAAAAGTAAATATGCGATAAAATAAGCGAATCGCTACGGCCATTACTCCAATGGAACCTAGCAAGCGCCAGCCGAAAAGTCGCTCATGCCAAAAGCGGTTAATCGCTTTGCTTTCATTTTTTATAAACCAATAAAGCGTACAGACTAAGGCTGCTAATGTCGCATAACTCGCTCCAAGTGTCCCCATCAAATAAACAAGCAATGGTGTTAAAACAATTTTGACAGCAAATCCCACTAAAGCGCCTTGATAGGCTGGTCGAAAATGATTGCGACTTTGCGCGATACTTTGATAACCTTGGACAACCGCCATCAAGACAATTGAAAAAACAAAAACGCTCAAAACTTGATTGCCCGCACCGTCAGTAAATAACGTGTAGTTAATATAAGGCATTACTAATGCTAAACCAACCGAAGCTGCCAAGCCAATCGCAACAGTTAAGCGCAAATACAACTTACTCGCAAAAAGATAGGTCGCTGATTTTCGATTTTTTGAGTAATGCGTCAGTGTTGGTAAAAAACTTGTACTCAGTGCTAAAGCTACAACTAGTCCCAGTTGAACTAATGGTTGTCCGCGGTCAAAAACGCCCTTTTCAATCCGCGCCATTTCAAATGGTATCCCACTTAAACGCAAGAAATTAACTAAAAAGAACGAATCGATTAACTGCAACATTAGTAAGTAACCACTGTAAATCGAGACTAAACCGCCTTCGACTAAAAAGCGACGTCGGATACTCGATTGTGGTAAGCGCCAAAAACTTTTCTGCCAAAAAGGTAACGGCAATTGCGAATAACGTTGATGCGCATAAAATAAAATACCGACTGCCACGAGACCGCCGACAAAGGAACCCGCCATCGAAATCGCCCCGACTTGATAAATCGTCAACTGGAAGAAACGAAAACTAGCAGCAGCGAATAAAATGACTCCGACACGAACGAGTTGTTCTACGACTTGCGACAGCGCCGTTGGTACTAAAATCAATTGCCCCTGTAGATGTCCACGATACATCGTTAATGGCGGAATCAGTAAAAAAGTAAAGGAAACGACTTGAATGCTCATTTGTAACGCTACATCTCCCATCAAAAACGCAATCGGGCGACTGAATACAAAAAGGATGCCCCACAAAGCGAGAGAGATTGCCGAAACAAAAGTTGTTAATTGCCCCAAAGTTTGTTCCTCGTCAAAACCATTTTGTTCAGCGACATATTTAGAAATAAACTGGGGTAAACCAGTAAGTGCCAAAGTCATCGCAAGCCCATAAAAAGGATAGACTTGTTGATAAACGTAGAATCCTTCGTCGCCGACTAAGTTTTGCAAGGGCACCCTGTAAACAGCACTCAAGACTTTTGCAAAGAAGGCAGCAATCGTCAAGACTAAAGCGCCGCGCATCATTTTTTTCAGCTCATATCTTGCCATAGCAACCTCCTACTCACCTGTTTTTGTAGCTGTTTTCTTTTTAAAACGCTCCTTACGTAAAGCTGCGACAAAAGATTGAATTTCATTTAACCAAACCATCGTCTTCATATTGTTTGGAATCGTCAATTTAATATGCATTTGATCTTTTTCAACACCGAGCGTCGATTTTAATTTTGTTTTGCCTAACGCACTAAAAAGTTGTTCCATATCGTAAGCCTTGGTACCAGCCTTGCTTAATGTAAGAACGACTTGTTGCCCTTGACGACGAATGCGTTCGAGTAAACTGCGATCCCCATTCATTTTCAATTCACCCACTGATAATAAATGAGCGACTTCCGTTGGATACTCCCCAAAACGATCCAGCAAATCATCTTGTAATTCATCTAAGCTGTCAATCGTCTCAAGTTCACGAATTCGTTTATAAATTTCAATTTTTTGACGTTCGTCTTCAATATATGTTTCTGGTAAATAAGCATCCAAGCCAAGATCAATCTCAACCGACGTTTTTTCTGATTGGGTATTTTTTCCTTGCTTGCGTTGGACAGCCTCGGTCAGCATTTGTGAATACAAATCAAAACCGACAGAATCAATAAAGCCATGTTGTTGGGCCCCGAGTAAATTTCCAGCTCCACGAATCGATAAATCACGCATCGCAATTTTAAAGCCCGAACCTAACTCGGTGAAATCTTTAATCGCTTGAAGGCGTTTTTCACTGACTTCGTTCAAGATTTTTTGTTGTTCATACATAAAGTAAGCATAGGCCACACGATTACTTCGACCGACACGTCCTCTTAATTGGTAGAGTGTCGATAAGCCCATATAATCGGCATTTTCAACAAAGAGCGTATTGGCATTTGGAATATCCACACCTGTTTCAATAATCGTTGTTGAAACAAGCACATCGTATTGTCCCTCAATAAAATCAAAGAGCGTATTTTCTAATTGGATTTCTGACATTTGGCCATGAGCATAACCGATTCTGGCTTCTGGTACAAGTGCTTCTAGTTCCGAAACTTTTTGTTCGATTGTCGCCACGCGATTATACAAGTAAAAGACTTGTCCACCACGGGCCATCTCACGTAAAATCGCTTCTCGAATCGCCCCAGGATTGGTTTCCATGACGTACGTTTGAATCGGGTAACGGTTTTGTGGTGGTGTTTCAATGACTGATAAGTCACGTACTCCAAGCATCGACATATGAAGTGTTCGTGGAATCGGTGTTGCCGTTAAAGTTAAAACATCGACTTGTGAGCGTAATTGTTTCAAGCGTTCTTTATGCTTAACTCCGAAACGTTGCTCTTCATCGACAATCAGTAAGCCTAAATCGGCAAACTTAATATCTTGTGATAATAAGCGATGCGTACCAACAATAATATCGACTTGTCCCTTACGCAATTTCTCTAACGTTTCTTCTTGTTGTTTCTTCGTTCTAAAACGACTTAATACTGCGACTTCGACTGGAAACCCTTCGAAACGACTCAACATTGTTTCGTAATGTTGCTGCGCTAAAATAGTCGTTGGCACTAAGAAAGCCACTTGTTTACTTTCTTTAATTGCTTTAAAAGCCGCTCGTAAAGCTACTTCTGTTTTACCAAAACCAACATCACCGACTAACAAGCGATCCATCGGCTTGGCTTTTTCCATGTCACGTTTAATTTCACTCGTACTACGCAACTGGTCATCGGTTTCACTATAAGGAAAAGAATCTTCAAATTCTTTTTGATAACCATCATCTGGCGCATATGCATAGCCACGTTCGGCTTCACGTTTGGCATATAATTGAATGAGATCATCCGCAATGTCTTCAATTTTCGTAGCAACTTTGCGTTTCGTCTTAGCCCATTCGTTCCCGCCAAGCTTATTGACTTTCGGTTGTTTGGATTCCGATGCGACATATTTTTGTACTAAATTTAATTGCGTCACCGGAATAAAAAGTTTGTCTTCATTTTGGTATAAAATCGTGATGTAATCTTGGTGGACACCATCGATGGCGATTGTTTCCATACCTAAATATTTCCCAATCCCGTGATTGACATGCACGACATAATCGCCAACTTTTAATTCGTTGTAACTTTTTAGTCGTTCCGCATTCGAAATCGTTTGGCGACGTGCACGCTTGCGTGAGACTTTTTGAAAAATTTCTTTTTCCGTCACCACAACTAAGCGATCTTGTTGTAATTCAAAACCATTCTGTAGCGATCCATGAATAATTTGCGTCCGTCCTGTAAATAAACGATCCCCTGTCGTTTCGACTGCATAAATTTGATGCTCGCGAAACTCGGCTTCTAGACGTTTACTCCGTTCTGGGTCTCCAACAATAAAGACCACTGTCTGTTGTTGCTTTTCCCATCGATCGACTTCAGCTTTTAACAAGCCCATTTGACCAAAGAATTGTTGCATTGGGCGATATTGGAAATTATGAATCGCTTGAAAACGTAAATTTCCCATCCCTTTTTGGAAAACCGAAAAATAACTTGTCGGGAACTCAATATGACTAAGCAATTGATGAACATCGCCACCAAACACCTGCTCAGAAAAAACACGTAAATCCGCAATCTTTTGTGTGTGCCACTCTGCTTCTTCTCGTTGGATTTCGCGCGTAGTTTCCATAATTCGTGGATAGTCATCAATCATCACCAATGTTTCTTTGGGGAAGAAATCGACAATCGTCCGTTTTTCACGGTAAAGTAAATCCGTATAGAAGACCGCATCGTCACCCGCAATGCCCTCTTGCCACTGAGTGCGTAATTGCCCAAAGTAATCTTCTAACAATTGACGATCATCGGCATCCTTCGTCACGGCTAAGCGTTTCGATAACAATTCTTCTAATTTTTCATTTGCATCTAAAAAATTCAGTTCAGAAAAAACTAAGTCCGATGTTGGCGAAATAAAGACTTCTTCTAATTTTTCTAATGAGCGTTGCGTTTCCACATCAAAAGAACGTAGCGAATCAATCTCTGTATCAAATAACTCGACACGTATCGGATTATCCGAATCAAGCGGATAAATATCAATAATACTGCCACGTAAACTAAACTCACCTGGCTTGCCAATCATCCCTTGACGTTCATAACCCATTGATACGAGCCGTTTTGCCAAATCCTCAAGCTCAATTTCACCACCCATTTGCCAATGTAATTGGTGTTGTTGCCACGTTTCTTTACTTGGTAAAAACTTGCGCATACCCGCTGTCGGTACGACGTAAATTCCTGGATGACCAGAAGTAATCGCATTTAAAGTCACGACCCGTTCTGTTCGAGCCTCGGGTGAAGCAAAAGCCATTTCAGCCGAAATGACTTCATCAACTGGAAAAACATAAATGTCTTCTTCAAAATTTCTTAAATCTTCTGCTAGCTGATTGGCATAAAATAAATTTGCGGTTACAACTAAAATCGGTTGATTAAATTTTTTATATGCGCCTAAAATCGCCAATGTTTTTGCAGAACCAGAGAGCCCAGTAAGCAATTGGCGCGGTGTTTTTTCTTTTAATTTGATTTGCCACTCGTTAAAAAGTGCGCCTTGATTCACTAAATCAACAATATTCATACCATACTCCTTCTTAATTAAAGCGATTCATCGTCCCTAGAAAATCTTGTTTCTCTAAATAATCTTGGACCGCTTTAAATGCCAAATCCAAACTGCTTTCAATGTGAGGAATTTCTTCTTTGCTAAACGGGCTTAATACATGTTGTACAACCGTTTGTCCTTTACGCGGGCGATCAATCCCAATTTTAATTCGATCAAATTCTTGCGTACCCAGATGTGAAATCAAACTCTTCATCCCATTATGTCCACCAGCACTGCCTTTTTGACGTAGACGAATCTTACCTAAAGATAAATCCAAATCGTCATAAATGACCGTCAACTCATCAGGATACATGCCCAAGTAAGTCAATAATGGACCTACTGCACGACCCGATTCATTCATATAAGTTTGCGGTTTAACTAAAATAATTTTTTCACCATTTAAAAAGAATGTTGCCACTTCTGCTTCAAATGGATTTTTTTGAAAACTTACATTATAAGCTTTCGCTAATTCATCAACAACCATAAAGCCCACGTTGTGTTTAGTTTTTTCATATTTTTTTCCAGGATTTCCTAATCCAACAATCATTTTCATTATAAATTTTCTCCAATATTATCTATTTTAAAGCACAAACACGCAAAAAGATTGAGCATGGAAAAAGATTGGTTCTTTTTCACATTCTCAATGTGTATTCGTTAAAATTATTCAACTTTAAATCTTATTTATTATACCACAAGCCACTCATTTGTCCTCATTCACCCGACTAGATTTCGAAAAACTTTAGAATTAGCTGCTTACCTCATGAACTTTACGAATTCTTTGATTTTTGAATGACAATATTTTATTAAAATGGTAACATATTGTTAACAAACAAGGAAAGTTGGTGCCCCATGTCTACACAATTAAACACAAAAGATAATCAAAAAATCATTTTAGTTGGTAATGGTGCGGTTGGTTCAAGTTACGCTTTTGCTTTAGTTACACAAAATATTGCGCAAGAAATCGGAATTATCGATATTAACCGTTCAAAAGCAGAAGGCGATGCGAAAGATTTATCACATGCCCTGGCGTTCACTTCTCCGAAAAAAATCTACGCAGCTGATTATTCCGATGCTCATGACGCAGATATCGTCGTTATTACTGCAGGGGCTGCCCAAAAACCGGGTGAAACCCGCCTTGATTTACTGCACAAAAATCTCGTGATTAATCGTTCGATTGTCACTCAAATCGTTGCTTCTGGCTTCAACGGAATTTTCCTCGTAGCAGCCAATCCTGTTGATATCTTAACTTATTCAACTTGGAAATTCTCCGGTTTTCCAAAAGAACGGGTCATTGGTTCCGGAACGTCGCTTGATTCAGCACGTTTTCGTCAAGCACTGGCGGAATTAGTCGATGTCGACGCAAGAAATGTCCATGCTTATATTTTAGGGGAACATGGCGATTCAGAATTCCCTGTCTGGTCACATGCTAACGTAGCTGGCCTATCGATTTACGACTGGGTAATGGAACATCCTGAAATTGATGAAGAAGCAATGGTCAATTTATTCTTTAACGTCCGTGATGCCGCTTATGACATTATTGAGAAAAAAGGCGCTACTTTTTATGGCATCGCTGTCTCATTAACCCGCATCACCCAAGCGATACTCGACAATGAAAATGCGGTCCTACCACTTTCTGTTTATTTAGATGGACAATACGGATTAAACGATGTCTACATTGGCTCACCGGCCATTATTAATGCCCAAGGAATCAAGCAAGTTATCGAAATCCCGCTCAATGATAGTGAGCAAGCTAAGATGGAACTTTCCGCTAACCAATTAAAAGAACTCCTAGCTGAAGCTTTTGACAAACTCGCTGAAGAAGATGCCCATAAAAATTAAATAATACTCACTAAAAGAAAGAGTTACTTTGAAATAGCGTAACTCTTTCTTTATTTTTCTATAATATTGACTGACAAAAAATGCCTCGCAATTTAACTTTCACCATTACTATGCTAGAATGGGGTGGGTAGATAACTATAAAAATTAATGGAGCTGATCACCACATGTCACGTTCTGATCGTCGTTCAGATAATAAAAAATCAAATAAACCGAAAATCATTACTGCTATTGTTCTAGGCGTTGTCCTATTAGGAGTGGGCGGTTATACCGTCAAAAGCCAAACATATAACGAGCGCTTTTTACCTAAGACCTTTATTGGCGACCTCGATGTTAGTGAACTCTCAGTTAAAGAGGCCAATGATCAATTAGTCAAAGCGCAAAGCGATCTTGCTTTTGTCATAAAAGCCAATGGTCAAGAATGGAAAAGCATCAAAAAAACCGAATTAGGCTTAGAATCAAATTTTGAAACTGAGCTACAAACATTGCAAGAAAAACAAAACCCTTGGAAATGGGGGGTGCAATACTTTAATAGTCCAGATAATTTAACATTAGCGCCTAGTGCCTTTAATGAAGAAATCTTAAATGAACAAACCGCCAAATTAGAAGCCGAACTGACCGCTTGGAACAAAGAACGCACACCGACAAAAAATGCAACACTTGAACGAAAAGAAGGTGGCTTTGAAATTGTTCCAGAACAACAAGGCGATAACGTCAATACGAAAAAAGTTTTCGAAGACTTTAAGGCTCAATTATTAAAAGGTTCCTCTGAAATTGAATTGACGGATTACACCATCAAACCAAGTGTTACTGCCGATGATCCAAAATTAACTGAAGAATTAGAATCAATTAATAAAATTGCTAAAGTTGAAGCGACTTATGTCATTAATGGTAATTCTTTCCAAATCCCGCCTGAAAAAATTAACGAATGGCTAATTTACCAGGACGGAAAAGTTTCACTGAATCGTGAATTGGTTTATGCTTACGTAACTCAATTAGGTGCTGATTACAATACTAGCTCCAATCCATCGACTTTCCAAAGTACAAGACGTGGCGAAGTCAGTGTCCCTGCTGGTTCGTTAAGTTGGACAATTGCAACAGATGCTGAAACCGATGAACTAATCGCTAATATTTTAGCAGGTGAGTCCTTTAGTCGTTCACCGATTGCCCAAGGTAGCGCAAATTCTGGCAGTCCTCTTTTTGGTAATACCTATATAGAAATTGACTTAATCAATCAACATATGTGGTATTACAAAGACGGACAAGTTGCCTTGGAAACACCCGTTGTTACAGGTAAACCAACCACACCAACTCCAGCCGGTGTGTTCTATGCTTGGAACAAAAAATTAGATGAAACGTTACGTGGAACCAATGATGACGGTTCAAAATATGCAGAACCCGTTAACTATTGGGTACCAATTGATTGGACCGGTGTCGGCATCCATGACTCCGATTGGCAGCCAGCATACGGTGGGGAGCTTTGGAAAACAGTCGGTTCACACGGCTGTATCAACACACCACCGAACGTCATGAAACAACTTTACGGTATGATTGACGTTGGCGTGCCTGTCCTAGTCTTTTAAACATTTGATTTACTGAATAAAATAAAAAAACGAAACGACCATCAAGTGGCTTTGGACTTTTGATGGTCGTTTCTTGACTTTATTCTTCGACAGATGTATAAACTTCCGTTACGTCATCGTCGTCTTCTAATTTCTCAATTAAAGCTTCAAGTTGTGCTTGTTTCTCTGTATCCAATTGGATTGTTGTTTGGGGAATCATCGTTAATTCTGCTTGAGCTAAAGTAAATTCTTGTTCTAACGTATCACGAACCGTCACAAAATCTTCAGCTGCAGTATAGATTTCGAACACTTCCGGTGAGGTAATTAGGTCTTCGCCACCTGCTTCAAGGACTTTTTCGAATAAATCATCTTCACTAACAGCTAATCCTTCACGCTCAATTGCAAGATAACCTTTGCGATCAAACATATAATTAACCGAACCCGTCTCACCTAAACTGCCGCCATTTTTATTAAAGGCCACGCGAACATTCGTCGCTGTCCGATTGCGGTTATCAGTCAATGCTTCAACTAAAACGGCCACGCCACCCGGACCATAGCCTTCATAAGTCACTTCTGCATAATTTGCGCCTTCTGTTGAACTCGTTGCTTTTTTAATTGCACGCTCTACGTTATCATTGGGCATATTGGCCGCACGAGCCTTATCAACAACTAAACGCAAACTTGGATTTGATGCGATATCATCGCCACCATTTTTTGCCGCAATAAAAATTTCACGTGATAATTTTTGAAAAATCTTTCCACGTTTTGCATCTTGTGCATTTTTTCTTCCTTGAATATTCTTCCACTTACTATGACCTGCCATGAAAAAACCTCCTATATAATCCGTTTGTTTTTAAATCCTAGAACGATCCAACACAATAAGATACCTGTTAGAGCACCTGCAGTATCTAAAGCCACATCTTGGAAAAGCGGCGTCCGACCACCCGTTAACATTTGATGGAATTCATCCATTGCTGCATAACCCGTCGCGGATAACCAAGCAAAAATTGCTGCTAAACCATATTGTTTGATTTTTGGAACAAGTCCTAGAAAAAAACTACTACCTAAAATAAAATACGTGCCAAAATGAGCACCTTTACGAATAAAAAATTCAATAAACGAAAAATAGCCACTTTGAGCAATACTAACCTCACTTCCTGCATATAAAAAAGAAATCGAGCTTAATTGTTCTTTGAATGGTTCATTTTTAAGCAATTTGGAAAGTAAGCCAATTTGCGATTGTTGTTCATAGGTTTGCGATGAGCTATAAAATAAAATAGCCATCATCAAAAAACCAATAAATAAATACAAGTTCCCGTTTTTTCGATGTTTTTGAATCATCCGATCACCTCAAACTTATCTTAGCATTTTTTACCGTAAAAGGCACCTGCAGTAAAAAAGAGTTGCGGATTTTCACCACAACTCTTACGTATTTATTCTGTTTTACGTTGTTGCGTCATGAAAGGCTTCTTTAAACGATGAAACTGCCTCATCAAGTTCATGTTCGATAGCCGCTTCTTCTTTCATTTGACGCGGTTCATACACTTTTTTCTCTAGATATTTTCTGACACTGACATACGTTCCAACGACTAGCGTGCCAATCGCTAGTGCACCTAATGCCCCTTCAATTCGACCACGTTCTTTTCCCTGATTATAGATGGATGGGGCGATTTTCTTAACTGCCAAATCATTTGATTTTGCAAATACTTGTTTGATACTTGGAGTCTTTTTAATCTTTTTAACGATTGTTGCATAGTTTCTTTGATCCATTAATTGATTCATTGATTCCACACCTCGTTTTCCTTTTCATCTATTTTATCACGTTTGGGGTGATTGACTCAAATAATAGACAACTAAGCTTCGACTTCTTCGACAATGAATGAGACTGGTTCAATATTAAACAACTCGTTTAACACGCGGTTGACTTGCCCAAACAATTCCTCTTGAGATTCATAAGTGTTTTTCAGTGTTATTTTATTCATTGCATTTTCATAGGTTAAAGAACCGTAAAAATCTTTCAAAGTAATATGATTATCTGCTTTTCTAAAAATAGTGTAGTCCTCATCAAAATCCATGATTAACTCTTGGCGAAACCCTTTTTTTAATGCAACTGCCATAATAAGTGCTTCGACTTCTAAGCCTCCAAGTGGGATATTCGCTTGATCAAAACGAATTGCGTAAGTCGTTGCAGGGACGACAGGACAAGCGTTACAGCCTCCTTGAACGAGTTCAGTTGTACAAGTTATCATTGCTTCCATTTAAAAAATCTCCTTTTATTCTATTTGTGATAATTTTAACATCTTTGACAATTATTAGCCAGTGCGTGTAAAATATACGAGTTCTTCAAAAATATAGGTTATCGTTGTTCTTTTTATGACTTTTTTCGTATACTTTTGATAACAAATAAAAAAGGAGTGGAATGATATGGAGTGGATCAAATTAATTGGTATTTTAATTATTCTTGTTGGCTTTATTTTAAAATTTGACACGATTGCAGTTGTTATTATCGCGGCTCTGGCTACTGCCCTTGTATCTGGTATTTCTATCACAGAATTTTTTACCTTACTAGGGGAAGCTTTTGTTAAGAATCGACTCGTTACGATTTTTTTACTGACGCTACCGATGATTGGTATTTCGGAACGTTTTGGACTCCGTCAACAAGCTGTTATTTTAATTGAAAAAATGAAAGGTCTAACAACTGGGCGCTTTATTAGCTTATACGTCTTGATTCGCCAAATCGCTGGTGTCTTTGGGATTCGTATTTCTGCGCATCCACAATTCGTTCGCCCAATTGTTAACCCAATGTCCCAAGGCGCAGCCAAATCACGTTATGGTGAAATTTCCGCGGAGGATGAAGACAAAATTAAGGCTTTGTCAGCTGCAAATGAAAACTTCGCAAACTTCTTTGCACAAAACACTTTTGTTGCCGCATCTGGTGTGCTTTTAATTAGTGGAACTCTAAAATCACTAGGCTACGAGGTTGCTGAATCAGCTATTTCGCAAACTGCTTTTATTATGGCGATTATAACCTTGGTGATTACAACCATTTACAACTTAACCTTTGATTACCGTATGGATCGCAAATACGGCATAAAGAATAATCAAAAGGTAGTCGCTTCTTAGGCGTACTCGCTTACTGTTTAGGAATGGCCATTTTTACAATGGTCATGGGAAATGGCTTCGCAGCCTTTACCGTGATTACTGCTGGGATAGGCGTACCGTTTGTTATCGCACAAGGCGGCGATCCTGTAATTGCAGGAACATTAGCCATGACCGCAGGATTTTGTGGTACATTAGTTACACCCATGGCTGCCAACTTTAACGCCCTACCTGTTGCCCTACTTGAAATGAAAGACCAAAATGGCGTGATCAAAACTCAAGCGCCAATCGCGATTATACTCCTAGCTATCCACGTTGCACTCATGTACTACCTCGCATTTTAAAAAGAGGTTATAATTGAAGCGTTTCGCTACGAGAAATAAGAACAGCTTACAATAAAATGGCTTTTTAATTTTATTCGTAAGCAGGATTATTTCCGAAGTAGCTGCTTCAAATATACCGTTAAAAGGGTTATAATTGAAGCGTTTCGCTACGAGAAATACAATTTACGGACTACGATATCACTAATTTAGACAACAAAAAGAAAGAAGGAATTTTATATGAAAATTTTAGTTACTGGCTTTGATCCCTTTGGTGGTGAACCAATTAACCCGGCATTAGAAGCGGTAAAAGCTCTGCCGGATACCATTGCAGGAGCCGAAATTATCAAACTAGAAATCCCAACCGTTTTTGGAAAATCTGCAGACGTTGTCAAAAAAACCATCTTAAAAGAGCAACCCGATGTCGTACTAAGTATCGGTCAAGCAGGCGGACGTTTTAGTGTTACCCCAGAACGCATCGCCATTAACGTTGACGATGCACGTATCCCGGACAATGAAGGCAATCAACCCATTGATGTTCCTGTCCAAGAAGATGGGGCTGCGGCTTATTTTACACAATTACCGATTAAAGCAATGGTTAAAAACATTCGCGATGCAGGGCTACCTGCCGCACTTTCAAATACTGCTGGTGTTTTCGTATGTAACCACATTATGTACCAAGTGCTTTACCTGATTGAAAAAGAGTTTCCAGGTATTAAAGGTGGCTTCATCCACGTTCCTTATATCGCAGAACAAGTCGTCGATAAAGCTAACCAGCCCTTTATGAACTTAAAAGATATTACAAAAAGTTTGGAAAAAGCAATCGAAGCCATCGTCTTATTTGACGGAAAAGAAGATTTAAAAACAATTGAAGGAACGACTCACTAATGCAAAATGACCAGAAACTTCCATTATTTGCCTATGGAAGCCTTATGAACAATTTATTTAATTATAATCGCCACTTACAACATGCAACAATCGGTGAACCGGTAAAAGCACGAGTCCATGGCTCCCTCTTTCACCTTACGGAAAAAGGTTATCCTGCACTCGTACCTGGTGAAGATTGGGTCTATGGTGAGGTCTTTATTTTAAAGGATTTTGATGAAATGCTTGCCCGTTTAGATACGCTTGAGACTTATAACCAAGGCAGCCAACCGAACGAGTACAACCGTGAAGTCTTAATCGTTGAACTTTGGAATCAAGAAACCCAAGAGTATGATCGAGAAACTCAAGCCTACGTCTACCGTTATGCAGTCGAAAACGATCCGAGCTTTCTAGAAGAAAGTTTCCCATTGCCTTCAGGTGATTGGCGTAAATTCTATGAAACCGGTGAAAAAGAATAATATGATAAAGTGTAGAGAATGGTCCGCCATTTTCTACACTTTTTTATTTTCAAAGATTACCCATTTTATTTTTTTGATGGTAAAATAGAACCAGACATTAGACATTTTTTAGGAAGTATTCTTGTTTGAAACAATTGAAAAAATACATAATTGCAAGTCTCTTTTTTGCTCTGAGTTTTGCTCTTTTTCCGGCCACTGTACAAGCCGAAGATGATTTAACGACTTTGACCAATGGCCAACAAATTGTCGCAGAAGAAAATTTACCAACAACCAGCTTAGTCATCGAAGCACAACACGGGCAAATTTTATGGGAAGAAAATGCTGATTTAACAATCGATCCTGGTTATTTGACCCATTTGATGACGCTCTATCTAACCTATGAAGCTTTACAAAAAGAAGAAATCACGTGGAAATCGACCATTACCGCAACTGAGACCCATCAAACCTTGAGCCAAATTCAGTACGTACCGAACAACAATATTTTTGCTGGAGCCACCTATTCATTGGAAGATTTAATTAAACTCGTGAGCTTGCCGACTTCTACTACAGCAAGTTACCTACTAGCAGAATTAGTTGCCGGAGACATAGACGCTTTCGTGGTAAAAATGAATGATATGGCACAACGAATAGGGATGAAACAAACAACATTTTATAGTCCGAGTGGATTAACACCCGAAAGTTTACGAACATATGATACTTTGACAGATCTTGTCCCTGAGCAAAGCAATCAATCCACACCTAAAGATTTGGCATTACTGGCTTTCCAGCTAGTCAATAAATTTCCAGAACTACTTGATGTCACAAAACAAACCGATGTCGTTGTTCAAGGATCGCTTGTTACCCAAGAAAGTTTCTACAACCGCAATCCTTTTTTATTTGGCCAACCCAATGCGATAAAAGGGGCAAATGGTTTACTGATGGATTATAGTAATCTCCAACAAACGAACGCCATTTTCACAGTAAAACAAAATGGCATGACGGTAATTAGTTTGCTTTTAGGAGCAAATGAAGAAGCCACAGTAGAAAGTACGACAAGTCCGATGACAATAGCTGGTGAGGCACTGATTAATCATACTTTTGATACATATGATTACCGTGTGATTGCCAACAAGGGCGAGCAAATCATCAATCGGACAACTTTTTATTTAGAAAATGACTTTAGTAGTGTCCTGCCTAAAACAACCGATGCCATTTTAGAAACCAAAGAAGGCCGACTCTACCTAACGAATAGCCTCCCACTAATTTCTGACAGTCTGCCCGAAATAGCCGTCCCTTATTCCAAACAAACAACAACAATTGAAGAAAAAGTTAAAAACAGTGGTTTTGTAAGTTTCATTATGAGTGCCTTTGAAATTACAAAATTAACGATTTTAGCTCTTGGAACCATTGTCATTGGCTTTTTATTTTTCTTAATGAGCTTCTTTATTCCTAAAAAAACAAACGTTGGGGAAAATGATCCAAATGAAGGAAACGAAATAGAAGAAAGTCCACAAGACTTAAACGCATTTGAGTCGATTCCTCTCGTTTCTGAACACAACGATGACCTGAATGAGGAAGAAGATACCGAAGAAACTTTGGAGTTAGATGAAGATGAAATTGAGCTTGGACCAATCGAAGTCATCGATGAAGCTACTGTTGAAGAAGAGGAAATCTTCCAAAGCCGTTCAGATCGTCACCAAACAAGTGAGACTAAACCATTCAAATGGCCATTCCGCCGAGTAACTTTTTATGGTGGATTGACTTTAATGATTGCCGGTATCATTAGTTTAATTGCACAATACCTCTTGTAACACACAAATAGCATTGAAACGCCTATAATAATGGTCGTTTCAATGCTGTTTTTTATGATTTACGATTTAAACGAATATAGATGTATCCGACAAAAACAACCACACCTGTACCTAAAATAGAAAGAATCTCTCCTAGCCAAGCATTGCCCTCTCCTGTGTGAATCAATGTCAATATTTGAGACAGTTTTTTTTGAGAGATTTTTCGAATAATTTCATTGGTAAATTGTAAAATGAAATGCATAAGGAAATAAACGAAAAAATCATGTAGATACGATATACTTGTT
>NZ_JBHSGT010000050.1:0-1673 GCF_042654605.1 Enterococcus eurekensis | reverse complement strand
GCTGGGTTATATCAATGAATCAGGGACAACTTTGGGCAACGGTGAGCAAGGAGCACATCAGGAATATGATAAATATGTAACTGTTAAATCAAATGATGAGATTGTCTATCATAATTTTAATTGGATATTACAAGAAACTGGGAAAATAGGTAAAGAAACATTTAAAGCTAAAGGAGTCTATCATCATTTCAATGGTACTCGTTACTTTTCAATTTATGATTTAAGTAATAAGTGGATAGGTTATATTCCTGAAAATAGTATCGATGAGAAAACGACACATCTTTTTGTAATGGGCCATGGTTCATCTGATCCTGGAGCAGTAGGAAACGGCACAAATGAGCGAGATTTTACACGTAAAGAATTACTTCCGTATTTACAAAAATATGCAAAGAAATTAAAAAATAATGAGATTGTTTTCTATGATACTGCTAGGAATATGTACGTAGATTCTCAGAAAAAAGAAGGCGTCCATAGTGTTCAAGATGGTCTTTCATCTATTACAGAAATACATCTAGATGCAGCTGGAATTGGAGCTACAGGTGGGCATGTAATTGTCCACCCAAAAAAGAAATCTTATATAGAAGATTTGAAATTAGCGAATGTTGTGAAAACATACAATGGTTTATGGGGGGGAGTTTCAAAGAATAATGGGTTGAGTTATAGACAAGACTTACTTAATTTAAATCTCTCTTATGACTATGATGTGTCCTATCGTTTAGTAGAGTTAGGTTTTATTACAAACTATCAAGATTTAGTAAAGTTGAGAGTAAATCTCGATCGAATTGCAAAAGAGTTTATTGAAGTTGTGACAGGAGAAGAGCTATGAAAAATAAAGATGGTATTAAGGTGATCATATTTTATAACGTAATAAGAAACGAGGAAAATTAAATTGAAGAAAGTAAAAATTATTAGTCGTTTGTTATGTATAATATTGTGGATACATAGTCTATTAAGCAGTGGAGGAACTGTTTTTGCTACGGAAGAAGTAGTTGGAAATACTACTGCTATCGAAACTATGACATCTTCTTTTTCTGAAAAAACAGAGAAAGAAATGGTTGGAGAGCTCTTAGAAACTGTAGAAAGTTCAAGTGAAATTTTTTCTAATTCAGAAAGCGAAATAATTAGTGAATCAAGGGATCCTATTGAAGAGCAACTAAGTAATATTATTGCGGAAGGAGAATATGGTTCTGTTGTTTGGAAAGTGACTAAAGATGGAATACTTACTTTAGAAGAAGGGATTCTTCCTAATATAGAAAAAGGGCACCAAACGCAGTCGCCATGGATTGATTTTTCAGAAATTATTCAAAATATTGATATAAGAGGAGTGATTACATCAACTGACTTCGGTGCAGAGTCTCTGTTTTCGGGATTAACAAACTTAAAAAAAATTAATAATTTAAATAAGATAGATTTGAGTGAAGCTCGTTCAATTCGCCACTTATTTAGTTTTACAAATATCCAACAACTTTATCTTCCAGGTTGTGATGTCTCTCGCGTTGAAGATTTTGCATTTGTTTTTAAAGGATTAAATTTAAAAGGGCTAGATCTTTCAAATTGGTATTTTTCTAAAGATAAAAATTTGGAGAACATTTTTGATGATGTAAAACCTGAATAATTCATACTTTTAATTAAAACCATGTGAAACTGCCTCACGGCAGCTTACAATTACTTTT